>JARGFU010000041.1 GCA_029210625.1 Deltaproteobacteria bacterium
CGAAGGTCGCCGCCTGATCAAACTTTTTGATCCACGACATTTGACAATATCTCCCCTCGCGCCTTGAACAACTCGATTTGTCCTACAGATCCACGGACGATGCGCCTCCGAGAGAGGACCTCGACCGGCTTCTCCACCGAGTATCGAGGTTCTGTGAAGCATCGATAGAGGAGATCCGAACCCCCGAGAGGGGACCTCGCGCCAACCCCGTGCGTCGCTTTGCAGTCTGGGCCTTGTCCCACGAGACGCCTTTCACGCGTTCGGCCGTCGCCGAGGCTCTCGCGATGCCCCCGGGTCAAGCCATGCGCGTGCTCTATCGCCTACGCAAGCATGGCCCTCGAGAACCCCTGATAACCTGGATGGCCAACTGGGAGGCGGGTTCCGCCTGATTCACTGAGACCAAGTGTCAATTGTCAGGGTCTGACCCCATCTGGTCGGGCTCGCTAGCGGATCCAGTCGCAGGTCTGATCGTGCAGGCACAGCTCGTCGGAGAGCTCCGCGCCGTCGGTGGCGAAGTAGTGGCTGATCTGGTGCGCCATGAAGCTGTGCACGTCGAAGGGCAGGGCCGGGTCGGGGACCAGGAAGCCGTGGTCGCCGCTCGGGAGGATGGCGGGCATCCGCAGGGCGTGCTTCTTGCCCCGGGTGTCGGTGACGGTGGCCCGCAGCTCCTCGCCGGCCGGCGGATGCGGCGCGGGGACGCCGTCGACCTGGAAGCCGTCGGTGCCCTGGGAGAGGTTGTCCGGATCGAAGAGGACCGGCGCCCCCCAGACGTCGGCCCGCACGTCCTCGACGGCCTCGAGGACGTAGTTGTCGCGCAGGAAGGTGAGCTGCTCGAAGTTCAGGTAGCCCGCGAGGTAGGCGTTCATCACGCCGCCGCTCACCGGCACGTTCATGTCGCCGAGGGTCACGACCACGTTGGTCGGCGTCCCGAACTCGAGGCCCGGCTCGGCGGCCTTGCCCTCCTCGCCCCAGCGCGCCTCCCACTCGGCGGCGTCGCGCAGGTAGAAGCGGCTGTAGGCCGCCGGGTCGCCGGCCTCGACGATGAAGCCGGCCAGGCCGCGCAGGCGGCGAAGGTCCGGGGTCTGGCGCGGGTAGCCGAAGCCCTGGCTCACGGCGATGAGGGGTGAGCCCTTGGCGTAGACGGTGCCCTGGAAGTAGACGCCCCTCACCATCTCGCCGCCGGCGGTCTGGCCGTCGTCGACCTCGCCCTCGAAGGTGTCGAGCACCCAGCGCTTCTCGGCCGCGGAGAGGTCGTCGCCGCAGGCGCCCACGCAGGCGGAGACCCGCAGGCGATCACCCAGGGGGATGTCGCCGCAGGAGTATTCGGTGTCGGTGATCGCCAGCGGGGGCTCGGTGCCGAAGAGGGGGTTCTCCCAGTGCATCACCTCGAAGTCGAGGCAGGCCCGCTTCTCGGAGGCGTTGATGGCGTCGGCGCCGATCTGGGTGCGGAAGGTGCCGTCGGCGCGCACCAGGGTGCGGCCGGCCTTGCCGCTGCGGAGGTTCTCCACCACGACCTCGTCGCCCTCGGAGAGGGGCTCCATCGCGCCGAGGAGCAGCTTGGCGTCCTTGTTGAAGTCCGAGACGATGGTGGAGACCTCGGTCTTCGAGCCATCCCGGCTCGGCTCGCCGTAGAAGAGGGGGCCCATCAGGGGCAGCCAGACCGCCTCCTTCACGCCACCCTGCTTGGAGCGCACGGCGACGTCGAAGAGTCCGGCGACGCCGGCGGTGGGGGCCGCGGCGGCCAGGGAGGGCTCGACGCCCGCGATGATGCCGCCGAGGATGCCGCCGAGCGACTGGCCCCAGGCGAAGTAGCTGTTGTCGGGGCCGCCGAGGTCGACCCGGCCGTCGCCGTCGAAGTCGCACATCTTCTCGGGCGTGCCGTCGCCGTTCATGTCGTGGCCCAGCCGGCCGTCGCAGGAGCGCAGGAAGCGGATCACGCTCATCCAGTCGACGATCGACTGCCGCACGATGTCGCGGGTGTGGAAGGCGTCGGCGACCCAGAAGTCGCCGCCCGAGTCGGGCACGCCGTCGTTGTTGATGTCGCGGGCGCGGCCCGGGACCATCGAGTCGACCATCGGCCCCATGCCGCCGGAGGCGAAGACGCCCCGGATCAGGGACATCGGGAGCTCGCTGGGGGAGAAGCCCAGGCCGTGGCCGAAGGAGTCGACGGCGCAGGTGGCCACGCCGTGGCGGGCGTGGTTGCCGGCGAAGCCGAGCATCTCGAGGCGCGAGGAGGTGTAGCCGTGGCCGTAGAAGGCGACGGGGAAGGGCCCGGGGCGGGAGCGGCGATCCTGGTTGGGGATCACGCACCAGAAGGAGACCTTGCCCTCGCCCACGGTCATCCGGCCGGTGTTCATGTCGACGTCGAAGACCTCGTCGTCGTCACCGGAGATGCCCAGGCGGCAGTCGAAGTCGTCGCTGCCCGGCTCGGCGTCGCAGCCCACCGGATCCCGGGCGACGCCGTCGCGGTCGACGAGGAAGTTCGGCGCCCGCACCACGCCGGTGACGAGGTAGTCGGCGTACTTGTAGGTGTCGATGAGCGGGTCGGCGGCGCCCTCGGAGTCCAGCAGCATCCCGAAGAAGGGCCGCAGGGTCTCGACCAGGGTGGAGACCGGCAGGACGTAGGGGTTGTCCGGCAGGGCGGTCTCGTCGTCGAAGAGATCGAAGAGGGTCACGGTCTCCGCGTCGATCGGGAAGGTCTCGGCCAGCGCCTTGAAGGGGCCGTGGCCGTACATGCCGCGCCGGATGGCGTGCAGCTCGCTGGTGGCGTCCTGCACCGTGAAGGTCCAGGCGAAGGCCACGTCGTCCAGATCGGTGTTCAGCGGGGCGAGGGCCTCCTCGAGGTGCTCGAGGGCGGGGGTCTGCCGGCTGTGGTTGATCCAGGGGAAGGGCGAGCTGACCGGCGCCCCGTCCTCGCCGATGAGGCGGCGGGTGAGGACCACCGCGTAGGTGTGGCGCTCCCGCAGCGTGTCCATCGGCCGCATGATGATCGTGTTGGTCTCGTGCTCGTACCAGGTGTTCTTGTCGTACTCGAAGGACACCGAGGCGTCGGCGCAGGTCGGCGGGTAGGGCACGTCCTCGGCCAGGAGCATGTTCTCGCCGCCGAGGTCGCCGGCGAAGTAGTTCCTCGACTCCAGCTGCATCGGGAAGAAGCCCCGGCCCATGTCCATCTCGATGAGCTCACCGAAGTGGTCGCCGGCGGTGACGTCCACCAGGTAGATGGCGTCGTCGTCCTTCGTCGTGTCGTTGTGGTGACGCGCGGCGAGGTTGCACAGGTCGATGGGCGCATCGAAGGTGACCGTGAGGTTCGAGAAGACGCCGAAGCCCGTCAGGGTGTCGGCCTTCTCCCGCAGGTCGCGCTCGAAGCGGGTGTCGGTGTCGAGGCTGATGTTCACCCGGCGGCCGGTGGGGCTGGTGGGGTCCAGCCGGGTGGCCACGTCGTTGGGGAAGGGGATCTCGGGCAGGGGCTCGGCGTCGAGGTCCCAGACCACCGTCGGGCCGCTGTCATCGTGGGCCGGGAGGATCCCCTCGGGGGGCTCGCCGGCGTCGATGCAGGAGAGCGGGAGGAAGAGGAGGGCGAGGACGAGGTGTCGAAGGTTCTTCATGATCACTCCTCCCCCCCGAAGTGCCAGGCCAGCTCGGCGCCGATCCAGGTGGAGGCGACGGGCGCCATCCTCCCCTCGGCCAGCTCGAAGGCCGCACCCGGGAAGAGGTGGCCGTACTCCATCTCGATGGCCAGCTCGAGGTGCTTCATCAGGTGGTGGGTCCAGCGGGCGGCGATGTCGAGCTCGACCCCGAGGTTCTGCTCGGTGGCCGGGGTCTCGAAGAGGTTCACGGGCTCGCCGCCGGCGGCGAAGGTCCCGTAGGGGTCGATGAGGGGCGCGGTGGCGCGGGCGAAGAGGAGGCCCGCCTTGAGCTCGAGGCCCTCGACGAAGTGCGACTCCCAGCGCAGCTGCGGCCCGAAGAAGCTCGCGCCGCTGACGCTGCCGGTGGTGGCGAGGTACTGCGAGCCGGCCGGCGGGACGTTCACGTGCGCCGGGTCGCGGGCCCGCACGGCCCAGCGAGCGCTCGTCAGCGCCAGCACCTCCTCGAAGAGCACCACCGAGGGGCGGAACTCCGGATCGAAGCGCATCCGGGTGAGGCGGTCGTCCTCGGCGTCGGCGTCGCCCGAGGCGTAGCCGGCCCAGAAGCCGAAGCTCAGGCCGGCGGGGGCATACTCGAGCTCGGGGAGGACGGCCCAGCCCAGGGCCCGGATGTCGACGCCCTCGGGGGCGACGTCGGTGCGCAGGCGGGAGGTGAAGCCGTGGAGGTAGGCCAGCTCGCCCTTCACCGAGACCTGCAGGTCCTCACCGAAGTGCCAGGCCCAGGCGCCGTAGAGGTCGGTGGCGAGCACCTGCAGCTTCGACTCGAGGCCGACCTCGTCGGGACGATCGGTCTGGTCGCGGTAGGCGACGTAGACGCCGAGCTCCTTCTCGCCGGCCCGCTCCCGGTAGAGGAGCGAGGCGACCCCCTGCAGCGCGAGGTCACCCTCGAGCAGGCTCGCGTTCTCGTCGCGGTAGACGAGGTCGCCGCCCACCGCGAGGAAGGTCTTCTCGGCCCAGGTGGCGCCGGTGAACCAGACCGCCGGGCGGGTCGCGAAGACCACCCGCTCGACGAGGTCGCCGTGGCGGCTCACGCCCCAGTGGGGCCGCCGGCTGCCGCTGTTCGCGACGAGGCCCAGGCCCCAGTCGCTGCCCATCTGCCCGACCCGCAGCTGGCCGATCATGGAGGTGTGGGTCAGGTACACGAAGCGGGGGTCAGCCCGCAGGGCGTGGCCGCCGAAGCCGCCGTAGGGATCGCTCCAGCCGATCTCCTCGACCTCGGGGGTGGCCGCGAAGAGATCGAAGCCGTCGAGGTCCAGCTCGGCGGTGAGGGTCAGGGAGGGGTGAGTCTCCCAGTCGGCGTGCAGCCGCAGGCGGGAGCCGCCGGCCAGCCCCCCGTGCTCGTGGCCGTGATCGAGGGTCACGTCGGTGACCACGCCGGCGCGAGCGTCGAGCTGAGCCCAGGCCGACAGCTCGTTGTCGGCGAGGGCGCCGAGGGGCGCGAGGAGAGCGAGTGCCAGGGCGGCGCGGATCCAGGAGCGCATGGAGGTCCTCCGGAAGGGGCAAGGGAGCGGAGGCATCCTAGTTCAAGCCCCTGAATTCTCTAAGAGGTCGGCTCCTTACCTGGGTGGCGGGGAGAGGCCGCAGAGGCTGAGGCTGAGGCGGAAGCGGAGGGAGGGCTCTCGGCCTCAGCCTCCGCGTCAGCCTCAGCGGCCTTTCCTCAACTAGAGCAAAGCCACTGACTTCACCTGCGCGAAGACGAGCTTGCCCTCCTCCAGACCCAGTTCGCTCGCCGAGGCCCGGGTGATCCGGGAGAGCAGGGGCACGCCGGCGCAGTCGAGGCGCACGGTCATCCGGGCCGGGGGCTCCTCGGCCAGCTCGACCACCCGCGCCTCGAAGATGTTGCGGATGCTGGTGCCCGCCTGCCGCTCGAGGGTGAGGCTCACGTCCCGGGCGTGGACCCGCAGCCTCACCGTGCTCCCGGGCGAGAGGCCGGCGCTGGCCAGCTCGAAGCGGCCCCCGGCGAACTCGAGGTGGGTCAGGCCGAAGGCCGGATCCTCCCCCTTCACCCGGGCCTCGATCACCGCGCCGGCCTCCCTCGCGTGGGAGAGGGGCAGATCGAGGCGGGTGAGCAGCTCGGGCAGCGGCCCCACCGCCCGGATCGTCCCGCCCTCCATCAGGGCCAGGGTGTCGGCCAGGCGGGCGACCTCGTCGGACTGGTGGCTGACGTAGATCACCGGCAGCTCCAGCTGCTGCCCGAGCGCCTCGAGGTAGGGGAGGATCTCGGCGCGCGCCGCGGCGTCGAGGGCGGCGAGGGGCTCGTCGAGGAGCAGGAGGCGCGGCGAGGTGAGCAGCGCCCGGGCGATGGCCACCCGCTGCCGCTCGCCGCCGGAGAGGGAGGCCGGGTCGCGGGCGAGCAGGCCGGAGAGGCCGAGGAGGGCGATGGCCTCGGCCGGCTCGATCCTTCGCTCCCCGGCGGGCACCCGGGAGAAGCCGTAGAGGAGGTTCCGCTCCACCGAGAGGTGGGAGAAGAGGCTGGTCTCCTGGAAGACGTAGCCCAGGGGGCGCCGGTGCACCGGCAGGCAGCTCGCCTCGTCCTGCCAGACCTGATCGCCCACCCGCAGGTAGCCGCCGGGCGCCCGCTCGAGGCCGGCCATCGCCCGCAGGAGGGTGGTCTTGCCGCAGCCCGAGGGGCCGAAGAGGGCGGTGATGCCGGCGGCCGGGATCGAGAGCGCGGCGTCGAGCTGGAAGCCGCCGCGCGTGAGCCGGAAGCGGGCCTCGAGGGTGGCGCTCATCTTCAGCTCACCGCCTTGAGCCGGTAGCGCCGGTTCCAGGCGTAGACCGCGAAGAGGAGGAGGAAGGAGAGCAGGAGCAGGGCGCCCGAGAGGAGGTGGGCCCGGCCGTAGTCCATCGCCTCGACGTGATCGTAGATGGCGATGGAGAGGACCTGGGTCTCCCCCGGGATGTTGCCGCCGATCATCAACACCACCCCGAACTCGCCCACCGTGTGGGCGAAGCCGAGCACGGCCGCGGTGAGGAAGCCCGCCCGCGCCTGGGGGAGGGCGACGGTGAGGAAGCGATCGAGGGGCGAGGCCCGCAGGGTGGCCGCAACCTCGAGGGGGCGCCGGCCGATGGCGGTGAAGGCGTCCTGGAGGGGCTGGACCACGAAGGGCAGGGAGTAGATCACCGAGCCGATCACCAGGCCGGTGAAGGTGAAGGCCAGGGAGCGCCCACCGAAGAGGCGGGCGAGCGCGCCCCCGGGGCCCTGGGGGCCGAGGGCGACCAGCAGGTAGAAGCCCAGCACGGTGGGGGGCAGCACCAGGGGCAGGGCGACGATGGCCTCGACGACGAGCTTGCCCCGGAAGGCGGTACGCGAGAGCCACCAGGCCAGGGGGGTGCCCAGCAGGAGGAGGACGAGGGTCGTGATCCCCGCCAGCTGGAGGGTGATCGAGAGCGCCTGGAGGTCGCCGGGCTGGAAGGTCTCGCTCATCGTGGGTCGCCGCTAGCGCCGACCATACCCCCACCGCTGGATGATCTCCCCGGCCTCCTCTCCGAGCAGGAAGGCGAGGAAGGCGCGCGCGGCCGGCGTGTCCTCGAGGAGCACGGCCTGCTGCTCGATGGGCCCGTGCAGGCGGGCCGGCACCTCCCAGGACGATCCCGGCGCTTCCCGCCCCGGGCGCAGCACCTGGGAGGCGGCCACCAGCCCCAGCTCGGCGTTGCCGCTCTCCACGAACTGGTGGGCCTGGGCGATGTTCTCCCCCCGCACGGTGCGGGGGGCGAGGCGCTCCCAGAGCCCCAGCGCCTCCAGGGCCTCCCGGGCCGCCCGGCCGTAGGGCGCCAGGCGGGGGTTGGCGATGGCGAGGCGCTCGAACTCGCCGCGGGCGAGGACCTCTCCGGTGGCGTCCACCCGCCCGGGCTCGGGGCTCCAGAGCACGAGGCGGCCCAGGGCGTAGGTCGCGCGGGTACCCGCCACGGCGCGGCCCGAGGCCTCGAGGCGGCGGGGCCGCTCGGCGTCCGCGGCGAGGAAGAGGGCGAAGGGCGCGCCGTGCTCGATCTGGGCGGCGTGCTTGCCGGTCGAGCCGAAGGCGAGCAGCACCCGCACGCCCTGCTTCGCCTCGAAGCGGGCGGCCAGCTCCCGGGCCGGCCCCGCGAAGTTCGAGGCCACGGCGATCCGCAGCACCGGCGGTCCGGCGGCGCTCGCCACGCCCACCCGGCAGAGCAGGGCGAGGAGGGCGAGGAGGCGGAAGATCGGGGCCGGGCGCGTCATGTCCGCGACGGGCATAGAACCGCGCGGCGGCTAGCGCAACCGCTCCATCAGGTAGGCCAGGGCCTGCGCGCGGTGGGGGTGCTCCTTCAGCGCCTCGATCAGAGCGTCGATCCGGTGGAGGACCTCCTCACCCAGGCGCTCGGCGAGGCGCTGCCGCCCGGCGCGGGCCAGGGAGGCGGCGCGCTCCATCCGGCGGGCGGAGGGGGTCCAGAGCCCGTCCAGCAGGCCGAGCAGGCCCTGGGCCGAGAGCCGCTCCCACTCGCCGCGATCGAACCAGGTGCCGCCGCAGAGCCCGCAGCGGTCGAGGAAGAAGCCCGCCTCCGGCACCTGCTCGTGCTGGAGGAGGCCGTGGCCCGCCGGGCAGAGCCCGGCCTTCCCGTCGGCCTCGGCGTCGGTCTCGAGGGGCACCCCCTCCGGCGGCGCCAGGGCATCGAAGTCCCCCAGGGCGAACCAGAGCCCCTGGCAGGCCGAGCAGTGGTGCACCGTCGAGACGCCCAGGGGCGTCCCGGTCGGCTGGAGGGTCTCTTCCCGGCACTTCGGACAGCGCATCCCGATCTCCCCCTATCCGTGGGTCTCGGCCTTCTCTCCACAACCACAACCGGAGCCGCAGGCGGCGGGCGCCTCGGGCTCCGGCGCCGCGGGCGCCTCGGAGGCGCAGGCGTCGCCGCAGCCCGACCCGCAGGTGTCCTCCCCGGCCCGGGCCCGCTCCTCCTCGTCGGCCTCCCGGAGGATGCGCAGGCCTCCGCGCACCACGATCGCCGAGATCGCCGCGCCGATGACCAGGTCGGGCCAGTGGCTGCCCGTCGCCAGCACGATCAACCCCGAGGCGATCACCCCGAGGTTGGCGATGGCGTCGTTGGCGGTGAAGATCCAGGAGGCGCGAAGGTGGATGCCGCCCTCCCGGTGCTTGTGCAGCAGCCCGATGCAGGCGAGGTTCGCCGCCAGAGCCAGGCCGCCGACGCCCATCATCGCCAGGCTGATCGGCTCACTGCCGAGGATCGCCCGGCGCACGACCTCCGCGAGGACCCCGAGGCCCAGGAGGAGCTGCAGCCAGCCGCTGGCCCGGGCCGCGCCGCGCTGCAGCCCGGCGGAGCGCCCCACCGCCCAGAGCGCGATGGCGTAGACCGCGGCGTCGGCGAGCATGTCGAGGCCGTCGGCGATCAGGCCGGTCGACTCGGCCCAGAGCCCCAGGCCGAGCTCGACCACGAACATCGTGGCGTTGATCGCCAGCAGCGCGCGCAGGGTGGCGCGCTCGAGGGTCTCGGCCTGATCAGCCGGGCAGCCGCATCCATCGGACATTGCCGCATCATGGCGCCCCCGGCCGCCTTCGTCGAGCGCCCCTCTCGCGGCCCGCGCTTGTCGCCCGCAGGGGCCGCGCCCATGATGGCGCCATGACGCCGGCCAGCCAGCAAGCCCTCGAGGTGCTGCGCAGCACCGAGAACTTCCAGTGGTACGTCATCCCCCTCTTCGTCTTCGTGATCTACGTCTACGTGGCGGAGATCGCGGCGAGGAACTGGTCGGCGGTCCAGCTCGGCGCCGGGATGTGGGCCGCCGAGCTGATGGCCGAGCAGGTCAACGCCCTGATCCTCACGGCCACCGGGCGCTCGGCGCTCTGGACCACGCCCGGCGACTCGGCCTACGTGATCTACGCCGGCCTGAATATCGAGATCGCCTTCATGTTCATGATCTCCGGGCTGATGATCGTGAAGCTCCTCCCCGGGGACCGGGACCTGAAGATTCTGGGCGTCCCCAACCGCCTCTTCATCCCCCTGGCTTTCGGCCTGCTGGCCTGCACGGTCGAGGTGCTGCTCAACTTCGCCGGGGTGCTGGTCTGGGAGTACGCCTTCTGGAGCTGGCCCCACGTCTACCTGGTGCTCTTCGTCTACACCGCGCCCTGGATGCTCCTGGTGCGGGTCCACGACCGCTGGAGCCCGCGGGCGAAGCAGCGGGCCGCCCTCCTCCTGCCGGCCGCCGCGATCCTCTCACACCTGATCTTCGCCACCGGCCTCGGCTGGATCTGAGGAGACCGCCGCGCGCTTCTCCGCGGCCTCGACGAAGGCCCGGAGCCGCTCCCCCTCGTCGGGCGCCTCGACGCCGGCGGCCTTGAAGCGCAGCCACTGCACCCAGGCGAAGAGCAGCCCCGCGACGGCGCTGACGGCCGCGATCCAGAGCGCCAGCTCGTGGAGGTCGTCGCCCAGCTTCTCGAGGGTCTCGCTGCGCAGGGTGGCGTGGTGGAAGAGCAGGCTCCCCGCGCCGCCGAGCAGGGCGAAGAGCGGGGGTGAGATCAGGAAGAGCCCGCACACCTGGGCGCGGGTGACCGGGGCCGGGAACCTCATCGCGCCGCCATTCTACTTCAGGGCGTCAGCGGTGGAGGCCCCCGAGGTAGGCCGCCACCGCGGCCTCGAAGCGCGCGCGATCGAAGCCGGGCGTCGGCGCCACCCCCTCGTTGGCCCGCCTCGGATCGGTGCCCTTCACGAAGGGCCCGGTGCGAAGGAAGCCCTCGATCTCCGCGAGCTTCTCCTCCCGCCGCTTCAGCCGCGCCGGGCCCCCGTCAAAGAAGGCCAGGCTCTCGGCGCCGGGGACGAGCGCGCCCCCCTCGTAGCGCAGGTGCCCGGCCGCGCCGAGGCGGGCGAGGGCGCCCTCCATCTCCTGGAAGGAGAGGATGGTGCCCCCGAGCAGCTCGTCGGCCTCCCCGATGGCCGCCTCGAGGGCGACGGGCTCACCGGCGTGGACGATCAGGGCGGAGGCCAGGACCAGCGAGTCGGACCAGAGGAAGTCGGGCGCCATGCCTCGACCCTAAGGTCGCTCACCGGCGATGGCACCGGCGGTGGGCCCGCGGCTACTCCTCGTCGCTGGAGGTCTGGCGCGCCGCGGCGGCCTCGCGCTGCGCCTGCCGGCGGGCGAGCTGCCCCTCGACGTGCTCTCCCAGCGGCACCGAGGTGGGCTCGAGGGCGAGGCGCTTGCCGGCCTTCTTGCCCAGCGTCTGCTGGAGCGCCTCCGCCTCGTCCTCGGAGACGGTGTGGGGGTCGATGTCGAGGGCCTGGCTGGCGGCGCGCCGGTCGGCGCGGTGCTCCATGGCCTTCGCCAGCGAGCGCTTCTTGCGATCGGCCTTGTCGCTGGACCAGGCCTTCGAGCGCCGCTCCCGGCTGTAGTCGAGCTGCTTCTCCTTGTGAGGGTCGCGTCCTTCGCTCATCTCTCTGGCTCCAGGAATTCCCCCGGGGTCACGAAACAAGTCTACTCCGGATCCCCCTCACCGCGACGGTGCGGCACGGTCTGCTCGAGCCAGGCGCGGGCCTCCTCGACGGTGCGAAAGACATGGGTCTCGATGCCCTCGTCGCCGACGTTGGCCTCCCAGAGCCGGCTGAAGCCGAAGCCCACGTCGGTCTTCACCGCGATGGCGATCACCATGTGGGGGAAGCGCCGCGCGGCCTCGCGATCCTGCGCGGCCAGCGCCTCGGCGAACTCGCGGTTGAGGGCCACGGACTCGGCGTCCGTGAGATCCCAGAGCTGGTAGGCTAGGGTCTCGAGCGTCGCAGGCAGCTCGTAGATCCGGGCGTTGGTCCGGAAGAGCTCCTCGCCCTTCACCTCGCCCGTCCCGCGGACGATCACCCCCCCATCTTCCACGTAGCGATACTCGAGTGGCATCCGACCTCTCCAGACCGCCATCCTACTCCAGATCGGTTTCCCCCCGGGCGATCCGGACGGCCTGAAGCGTGGACGACCTCCGGCACCTCCTGCGCTCCTCGCCGGGGAGCCCCCTCCCGGTGGACTGGCTGCCCGCGCTGCCCGGAGGCCTCCCCGGAGCATTGGGGCTGACGATGCTCCCGGGGCGGCGCGGGAGGGGCGCCGCGGGCCGCGTCTGGGAGCGAGAGCTCGCCCTCGATCTGCGGCAGCTCCGGGACGATCACCGGGCCGACCGGCTGGTGAGCCTGGTGGAGGACCATGAGCTCGACGCCTACGGCGTGCCGGGCCTGGTCGAGGCGGCGGCGGCCGCCGGGCTCACCCACACCCGCTTCCCCATCCCCGACGGCACCGTCCCCCGCGAGGGGCCGCCGGCCCTCCAGCCGCTGGTCGTGGAGCTCGTCGGCGCCCTGCGCGCCGGGGAGCGGGTGGTGGTCCACTGCGTGGCGGGCCTCGGCCGCACCGGCACGGTGAGCGGCTGCGTGCTGGTGGCGCTGGGGATGGAGCCGCCCGAGGCCCTCGCGCTCCTCGCCGAGATCCGCGGTCCCCACTGTCCGGAGACGGGCGCTCAGCGCTGGTTCGTCGGGGCCTACCTCGACGAGGTCGGCCTGATTCAGGGTTGAGTGGCCGCCGGGACGGTCCGCATCAGGCCCGGCTTGATCTCCACGCCGGTGGAGATGATCGGATCCTCGCGAGCGTCGGCGTACTCGACCTCCGGCCACCAGCGCTCGAGCTCGGGCAGGCGCGCGGGCTCGAAGCTGCCGCCCGGGCGGGGCACGGCGATGGCGACCCCCGCCTTCTCGGCGGCGGCGACGCTGCGCTCGACCGGCGCGGTCCAGCCGTGCAGGGCCAGGTTGAAGAGGCCCCAGTGGATCGGCATGAAGACCTCGCCCCGCATCCAGGTGTGGGCCAGGACCGCCTGCTCCGGGCCGATGTGCCAGTCGGGCCAGGCCGCCCCGTAGGCGCCGGCCTCGATCAGGGTCAGGTCGAAGGGCCCGAGGCGCTCGCCGATGGTCTTCATCTGGGAGAAGAGCCCGGTGTCGCCGCTGAAGTAGACCCGGTGCTCGGGGCCGCCGAAGGTCCAGCCGGCCCAGAGGGTCTTGTTGCGATCGAGGACCCCGCGGCCCGAGGCGTGGCGGGCCGGCACGCAGGTCAGGGTCAGCTCGCCGATGCGGTGCTCCTCCCACCAGTCGAGCTCGACGATGCGCTCGGGCGGCACGCCCCAGCCCTCGAGGTGGGCCCCGACGCCCAGGGGGACGAGGAAGGTGGTGTCCCAGTCCTTCATCCGCACGACGGTGGCGTGGTCGAGGTGGTCGTAGTGGTCGTGGGAGAAGAGCACCGCGTCCAGCTGCGGCACCTGATCGAGGGGCAGGGGCGGCGGATACCAGCGCTTCGGGCCCGCCCAGCTGACGGGCGAGGCCCGCTCGCCGAACATCGGGTCGGTCATGAAGCGCTTGCCGTCGATCTCGAGGAGCAGCGTCGAGTGGCCGAGCCAGGTCACCCGCAGGCCGGTCTCGGGGGCGGTCTCGAAGAGCTTCGGGTCGGTGTCGATCACCGGCAGGGGCTCCTCGGGCGAGCCCGCCGCCCGGGACTTGAAGGCGTCCTTCACCATCCGGCCCCAGTCGTTCCAGAGGGGCTCGGGGTTCTCGAACTGCTTGCCGTCCCACTGGGGGGACTTCACGAGGCGCTCGAGGCGCGGTCCGGCGGCGGCGCTACCCATGGTGGTGCAGGCCTCCAGCGAGGCGAGGGAGAGGACGAGGATGACCGCGGCGATCAGGCCGAGGAGAGATCGGAGAAGGCGTCTCATGGCGGGGCTCGGGGGCTGGAGGCTTCATTCTGGGCCCGGGTGCCTCAGGAGGCGAGGGACTCGTAGCGGATGCCGGTGAGCTCCTCGGAGAGCTCCCAGAGGCGCGCGGCGGCCGCGTCGTCCTTCGCCGCGTCGCTTCGATCGACGAGCACCGGGTAGCCGCGCATCTCCATCCAGCCGTCGGGGCCGACGTACTCCCCGCCGGAGAGCGCCTCGTCGGTGGCGGCCCGCAAGGTGGGCAGGGTGCCCTGCTCGACCTTCATGGCGAGGAGGGGGTTGAGCGCCCTGAAGATCCCCGACTCGTCCTGGAGGTTGGTGGCCGTCCAGCCGGGGTGAGCGGCGGTGACCTGGATCCGGGAGCCGGCCTGCGCCAGGCGGCGCTGCAGCTCGCGGGCGAAGAGGAGGTTGGCGAGCTTGGACTGGCCGTAGGAGGGCGCCCGCTTGTAGCGGCGGCGGCGCCAGTTCGGGTCCTCGAAGTCGATGGCCCCCCAGCGGTGGGCGCCGCTGGAGATCACCGTCACCCGGGCCTCGGCGGCGAGGTGCCCGAGGAGCTGGCCGGTCAGGGCGAAGTGGCCGAGGTGGTTCACCCCGAACTGCATCTCGAAGCCCTGCCGGGTCTCGCTGCGCTCGGGCGGCATCATGATGCCGGCGTTGAGGATGAGCAGGTCGATCTTCGCCTCGCCCTCGAAGGAGGCGGCGAAGGCCTCGACGCTGCGCAGGTCGGCCAGGTCGAGGGTGCGCCGGGTGGCCGTCCCCGTGGGCCCCTCGGCCCGGATCTGCTCCACCGCGGCCTCCCCCCGCTCCGGGCTGCGGCAGGCGAGGATGACCTCGGCCCCGGCGTGGGCGAGCTGCCGGGCGGCCTCGAGGCCGATCCCGCTGTTGGCGCCGGTGACGACGACGCGCTTGCCCTGCTGGCTCTTCATCTGCTCGGCGGTCCACTTCTGCTCGCTGGCCATGGGTTCTTCCCTCTCGCTCGGGTGGGTGGGTCGTTGGTGACCGATGGATACTTAAATAAGTAACCATCAGTCACTCGTCAAGCGCCAACTTCGATCTTTTTCGGGTCAATAGGTGCATCTGATAGGTGCCTGGCACCTGGCAGGGCACCTGGCAGGGGGTTGACGCTCTGGTTTTCGCACCCATATAAGAGACTAAGGGTAACAAAAGATGACCTTCTTCGACTGGCAGCGGGCGCGGCAGCCCGAGCAGAAAGAGCAGCGGCGGCAGGAGATCCTGAGGGCCGCGGCGAAGCTCTTCGACGAGACGGGCCTGGAGAAGGCCAGCCTCTCCAAGATCGCCTGCTCGGCCGGCCTCTCCAAGGCGGCCCTCTACCGCTACTTCGAGAGCCGCGAGGCCATCTTCCTCGAGCTCCTCGGCGGCGAGCTCACCGGCTGGGTCGCCCGCTTCGAGGCCGCCCTGGCTCCTCTCGCCGGCAGCAACGATCCGGCCCGGGTGGCCCGGGCCTTCGCCGCCTCCCTGGTGGACAGCCACCGGCTCGGCGCCCTCTCGGCGGCCACCCCGACCATCCTCGAGCACAACGTCTCCGAGGAGGTCGTCGTCGCCTTCAAGACCGGGTTGATCCCCCTCTTCCTGCGGCTGGCCAACAGCCTCCACGCCGCGCTGCCCGCCCTCTCGATGGAGCAGGTGCGCGAGCTGCTGGCCTTCGCCCACTCCGCCATCAACGGCCTGTGGCCCGCGGCCCACCCCCCGCCGGCGGTGCAGCGGGCCCTCGCGAGGCCGGAGCTCGAGCTCTTCCGGGTCCCCTGGGGCCCCACCCTCGAGCGGATGATCCAGCTGTTGCTGGAGGGGGCGCTCGCCGAGGGCGCCGGGAGCAGCGAGAAGACCGACGCGGCCTAGGCGGGCCGGACCAGGCCCCAGCGGGCCGGATCGAGGAGCGCCTCGGCGTCGAGGAGGCGGCGCAGCCGCAGGGCGAGGCGGTGCGAGCCGGGGTGCATCTTGGCGGTGACCAGCCGGCCGAGCTCGGGCGGGTAGCGGTGCGGCACGAAGCCCAGCTCCAGGGCCTCCTCCATCCCCCGCTCCTGGGCCATCCCGATCCGCGAGAGCTGCTCCCGCTTCGACCGGTCCTCGGGGCTGTCGGTGTCGCACTCGCCCCAGGGGCAGGCGACGAAGGCGTGCACGATGCCCGAGTGCGCGCCGTGGACCGGCCGCACCAGGATCACCGCCGAGAGGCCCTGGGCCTCGAAGGCCTCCTCGACCTGCGCGGCCACGTCGACCAGCCCGGAGGTCGGCCCGTGGAAGCCCAGCCCGGAGAGGACCTCGTCGTCGCCCTCGTCGATGACCAGGCGCAGGGGCAGATCCCGGAGGCCCTCCAGGGGCTCGCCCATCGAGGCGAGGTCCTCGAGGGTGACCGGGTGCCCGAAGGAGCCGCCGCGGCGGCTGGCCTGGGCCAGGGCGTTGGAGAGGCGCAGGCGCTTGTACTCCAGCTCGGGGAGGGTGTCGGCGGTGAAGTCGACGTGGAGGTAGCCCTCGGGCTCGCCCTGCTGGCGCTGGAAGTAGCCCCGCAAGCCCATCAGCACCCGCGGCAGGGTCCAGGGCAGCACCGAGGCCTCGTCGAAGAGCCCCTCACGGGAGAGGCGGATCGCGCCGGCCACCGCCGTGCGGCGGTGAGAGGCCGGGAAGATCAGCCGGCGCTGGTGCTTCTTGCGGGCCCGCAGGCTGATCGCCAGGCGGGTGACCAGGCCGGTGGCGCCCCGCCAGCCCAGGAAGAGCCCGGTGAGATCGGGTAGCGGCCCGCGGCCCCACCAGCCGCCCGCGGCCGAGCCGGCGCCGGTGCGGATGACCTCGCCGGAGACCAGCACGGCCTCCACGCCCCAGACCAGCCGCCCGAGGCCGCCGTGGGAGAGGGCGAGGCCCCCGGCGCCGTCCATCAGCGAGCTGGCCCAGACCGAGAGGTGGCCGGGGGCCGCCGCGGTGGGGAGCTGCAGGTCCCGGCCGTCCTCGGCCAGGCGATCGGCGAGGTGCTGCCAGGTGACCCCGGGCTCGATGACCGCGTAGCGCTCGGAGTGGTTCACCTCCAGCACGCGGTTCATGCCCATCAGGTCGATCCGCAGGCCGCCCCCCTCGGGGGCCACCAGGCCCCGCCGGGGCAGGCCGTCGGCCTTGGGCAGGCAGGGCACGCCGTTGTGCCGGGCGATGGAGAGGATCCCCTGCACGTCGCTGACGGCGTTGGCCGAGACGACCAGCACCTCGGAGAGGTCGGGGTCGGGCTGCACCCGTGCCTCGCCGAGCAGATCGACGAGTGCGGAGCGTACCTTGGGCTCCACGCCGTGACTCACGCTACGTAGTTTCCGCGCCATCGTCGAAGGCCCGCAACAAAGGAAGAATCTTCATGAGGAGGAGCGGGTTACCGCGGACTCGGACCTGTCGGCGCACGACGTTCATCACCCTCGCGCGCCCGCGGCAAAGCGCGACGAAGGCCGCCAGGGTGCCGCCGGCGCGGACGTCGATCTTGCCGGTCTGGCTCTGGCCCAGATGGATGCGTTCACCCTCGAAGACCACCCGGGTCTCCATGCCCTCGGCCAGGAAGGCGGCCGAGCCCTTGATCTTCCGCGCGCGGCTCTGCCCCTCGGGGGTGGAGAGGGAGAGCTGGAGCCGCTCGCGCAGGAGCAGGGAGAGCAGGTGGAGCGTCTGCGGGTTCTCGGTCTCGAGGCGTACCATCGATGAGCGATCTACATATCAGGGCCGGGGTGGCGGGTGCTATCCTCTGCAACTCCATGTCCCACCGCTTCGACAGGCGCACCCTCTCGGAAGGCCGCGAGGTCCTCTACCGGCGCCCCCTCACGGTCCGCTTCCAGGACGCCGACGCCGCGGGGATCATCTTCTTCGCCCGGATCCCCGAGTACTTTCACGACGCCTACTTCGCCTGGCTGATGGAGGAGGGGGGCTTCGATCTGCCGGAGATGATGAGGACGGCCTCGATCATGATGCCGCTGCAGCACCAGAGCTGCGATTACTTCCGGCCGCTCTCCTTCGGGGAGCGGGCCGAGGCCCAGGTGGTGGCCGTCCACCTCGAGGGCTCGTCCTTCACCGTCGGATTCCGCATGATACGAGGAGACGAGGTCGTCGCGGTGGGCCAGCAGGTCCACGTCTGCGCCGACCGCCAGACCCTGCAGCGCCAGGCGCTGCCCGAGGACTTCGCGACCTTCCTGCGAGGAGACACCCCATGAGCAAGCACGTCGCCGGCGACATCTTCGAGGAGATCGAGGCCCTCAAGAAGGAGAAGAACGCCATCCTCCTGGCTCACTACTACCAGGAGGACGACATCCAGGACATCGCCGACGTCATCGGCGACTCCCTCGCGCTGGCCCAGGCCGCCCAGAAGGTCGACAAGGACGTCATCGTCTTCGCCGGCGTGCACTTCATGGCCGAGACCGCGAAGATCCTGAACCCCGAGCGCACGGTGGTGGTGCCCGACCTCGAGGCCGGCTGCTCCCTGGCGGACTCCTGCCCGGCCGAGGACTTCCGCGCCTTCAAGGCGAAGCACCCCGACCACGTGGTGGTCAGCTACATCAACTGCTCGGCGGAGGTGAAGGCCGAGAGCGACTGGATCTGCACCTCGTCCAACGCCCGGCGGGTGATCGACGCCATCCCCGCCGACACGCCGATCATCTTCGCCCCGGATCAGAACCTCGGCCGCTACCTCATCCGCGAGACCGGCCGGGAGATGAAGCTCTGGGAGGGGGTCTGCATCGTCCACGACATCTTCAGCGAACAGCGCATCCTGCAGCTCAAGGAGGAGCACCCCGAGGCCGAGATCATCGCCCACCCCGAGTGCCAGGAGGCCATCCTGCGCCACGCCGCCTTCGTCGGCTCGACCACCGGCCTGATCAAGCGGGTGGTCGACTCGCCGGCGAAGACCTTCATCGTCGCCACCGAGCCGGGGGTGATCCACCAGATGGAGCAGCAGGCGCCGGGCAAGACCTTCCTCGCCGCGCCCCCCGAGGACGAGACCTGCTCCTGCAACAAGTGCCCCTTCATGCGGCTGAACACCCTGGAGAAGATCCGGGACTGCCTGCAGTCCCTCGAACCGCGCCTGGAGATGCCCGCCGGGCTGCGCGAGCGGGCCAAGAGGCCCCTCGAGCGCATGCTCTCCCTGGGCTAGCGGCCCACCTCCGGCGCTCCCCGGATGACCTATCCCCTCACCTACCTCTACCTCCTCTCCTTCGTGGTGGTCCTCGCCATGACGGTGGCGGTGGGGATGGCCGCGCCGAGCCAGCCGGCCAAGCGCAGCCTCGTGCTGGCGATGATCACGGTGTGCCTCTGGGCGCTCGCCTCCTTCCTGATGAACCTGGCGGCGACCCCCGGACAGATGCGGGTCATCACCGACCTCTTCGCCATCGCCTGGTGCGCCTTGCCCTTCCTCACCCTGCGGGCCGCCCTCCTCTACGGGCGCAACGAGGCCTCCCTCGCCCTGGGCTACCGGCTCCTCCTCGCCGTGCCGATGGCGGTGTCCCTCTGGCTGAAGCTCACCGGCCGGCTCTCGACCGAGCTCGTCCCCGCCTGGCGAAACGGCGGCGCCTTCGACGTCGTTCCCACCGACTGGCAGCTGCTGGTCAACGTCTACTTCTTCGTCTACTTCGGCGCGGCCGGGATCGTGCTCTGGCGCAAGGGCGTGCTGATGAACGCCGAGCGGGTCCGGCGCACCGCGGGCTTCTTCCTGATGCTCGCCCTCCCGGGGGTGCTCATCGGCTCCTGGAGCTCGGACGGGCTCTCCCTGGTCAGCTGGCGCCCTTTCTTCCTCGACAGCATCATCGCCTCCGCGGTGGTCGCCGCCCTGGGCGGCGGGATGCTGCGCGAGATCTACTTCAAGCCCTGGGCCTCGGCGGAGGAGGCGCGGCGGCGCGCCGAGGAGCAGCTGGCGACCTTCATGTCCCTCTCCCCCGACTGCCTGGCGGTCGTGGACTTCGATGGGCACTTCCGGCTGATGAACCTCCCGGCCGCCCAGATCCTGGGCTTCGACTCGGTGGAGGCCTGCCTGGAGAGCGGGAGGGTCATCGACGACTTCGTCCCCCCCGCGGAGCGCAAGACCCTCGGCCAGATGCGCCTCGCGATTCGCGAAGGCGAGGTCCTGCGCGGCGTTCCCCTGACCCTCCAGCGCGCCTCGGGAGAGCAGATCGAGACCGAGATCAGCGTCTCGCTCCTGCGCGACGCCGACGGCGCGCCGAGCGGCTTCGTGGCGGCGCTGCGCGACGTCAGCGAGCGACGGAGCCTCGAGGAGGGCATGCGCCAGACCCAGAAGCTCGAGAGCCTCGGCCTGCTCGCCAGCGGGATCGCCCACGACTTCAACAACCTGCTCTCGGTGGTGATCGGCAGCTCGGATCTGGCCCTCGCGGCCTCCCGGGATCAGCCCGCGATCGCCGACAACGTCCAGCAGACCCTCCGGGGCGCGAAGCAGCTCGCCGCCCTGACCCGCGAGCTGCTGGTCTACTCGGGGCGCGCCCGGCAGGTGGTCGGCCCCCTCTCCCTCTCCGAGCTGGTGCAGAACATCAGCGGCCTGATGGACGTCTCCCTGCCGCGCGGGGTGACCCTCCACACCGACCTGGGGACGGACCTGCCCACCTTCAGCGGCGACGCCACTCAGATCCAGCAGGTGGTGCTCAACCTCATCACCAACGCCGCCGAGGCCTCCGCCGAGGCCAGCGGGGCCGATCCCGGGCGCGGCGAGGGACGGGTCCGGCTCTCGACCTCGCTGCGCACCCTGCGGCGGGGCGAGGCCCGGGACGCGGGGGCGGCGCTGGTGGTCCCGGCCGGGGAGTACCTCTGCCTGGAGGTGGAGGACGACGGCCCGGGGATCGACCCGGAGATCCGCGAGAAGATCTTCGATCCCTTCTTCACCTCCAAGGTCGCCGGCCGCGGGCTGGGGCTCTCGGCGGTGCTGGGCATCGTCCGCGAGCACGGGGGCTACACCCTCCTCTCGAGCGGGCCCCGGGGGACGACCTTCCGGGTGCTGCTGCCGCCGGGCGAGAAGGCCGCGCGCCCCGCGCCGGCGCGGCCCGGCGCCCACGCCGACATCATCGAGTAGCCGGGGGGGAGCGTCCGCTCCCCCCGGACCCCCCAGCTCGAGCCTCCGCACCCGGAGCTCCGCGACCCTTCACCGGCTACGCGCCGCCTCCGGGTCGCTCCGAAGCCGGGGCGCCTAGTCGAGCTGGCCGCCGCAGGAGGAGCCGCCGCCGGCGGTGCAGCCGAAGCAGTGGCGATGGGCGACGATGGCCCGGCCGATCAGGCGGGCGGGCTCGGCGTCGAAGATCGTCGCCGGGGCGCCGGGAGCGAGGCCGAGCTCCAGCATCTGGTTGAAGTCGCAGTCGTGGAGGGTGCCGTCGTGGGCCACGGAGATCATCGAGCGGCACATCACCCCGGCCGCGGCGACCGGGTTGAAGGCCTCGACCAGGCGCTGGAGGTAGTCGTCGAGGTTCTCGGAGAGCTCCAGCCACTCCAGGTAGCGCGCGATGGGCATGTTGGTGATCGTGAAGAGCGAGTCGAAGACGATCCCGTGCAGGCGCTCCAGCTCCCGCTTCCACTCGGCCTCGAGGCTCCCCTGCGAGGGCGGCAGGAAGGCGCCCACCGGGTTGGTGACGATCCGCAGCTTGAGGCCGCTCTCCCCGTCGCCGTAGCCCACGGCGTTGAGCGCCCGCAGGGCCGCGATGCTCCGCTCGTAGACCCCCCGGCCGCGCTGCCGGTCGGTGGAGAGCTCGCGGTAGTGGGGCAGGGAGCAGACGACCTCCACCCGGTTGCGGGCGAAGAACTCCGGCAGGTCCCGCCCGGCGCCGGTCTCGAGGATGGTCAGGTTGCAGCGGTCGATGACGTGCCGGCCGCGGGCGCGCACCTCCTCGACGAACCAGCGGAAGTGGGGGTTCAGCTCCGGCGCGCCGCCGGTGAGATCCACCGTCCGCACCTCGCTGCGGTCCAGGAAGGAGAGGCAGGCCTCCAGGGTCTCCCGGCTCATCACCTCGTCCCGATCCGGGCCGGCGTCGACGTGGCAGTGGCGGCAGGTCTGGTTGCAGAGCCGCCCGACGTTGATCTGCAGCACGTCGAGGGCGTGGGCGTCGAGGGGCCAGAGCCCGGCGGCCTCGCAGGCGTCGGCGAACTCCCGGGGGAGCTCGACCGCGTCGAGCCGCTCGAGCTGGCGCTCGGGCGAGGCGAGGGCGTGGCCCTGCGCCTTCAGGGTGGGGAGAGAGGGGGGCACCCTCACATCCCCAGCTTGTCGGCCTTGTTGCGCATCTGCACCCCGTGCACCAGCGACGCCCCGCCCCGGATGGCGGCGGCCACGTGCACCGCCTCGGTCATCTGATCGAGGTCGGCGCCCTTCTCGAGGCTGGCGCTGGTGTAGGCGTCGATGCAGTAGGGGCACTGCACGGCGTGGGCGACCGCCAGGGCGATGAGCGACTTCTCCCGCTCGGAGAGGGCGCCCTCGGCCATCACGGCCTCGTACCAGGCGAAGTACTTCTTCCCCAGCTCGGGGGCGTTCTTGGAGATGTCGCCGAACTTCTTGAGGTCGCGGGAGAAGTAGTAGTGGTCGTGCATCGCTGGGTGCTCCTTTTCCGGTCCGGGGCCGAGCTCTAGGGAGGCGGCGGGAGGAGGCCGATCCAGACGATCACGGCCACCCCCACCACCACGGCGATCAGGGGGGCTATGGTACGCCGCAGGTGGCTCTGGGCCACGCCCGGGGGCGCGCGGGTCTCCGGATCGTGCTGGCTCGCGCTCATGGCGAGGGGAGCCTATCAGCGCCCGGCCCTGAGGGTGAGCAGGAAGCTCGCCCCCTCCTCGGGATCCTCCAGCTCGAGGCTGCCGCCCATCTGCTGCGCCAGCCGGCGGCAGAGGGCCAGTCCCAGGCCCACCCCGGGGGCGGTGCCGGAGAGGTGCCGGGAGGACTTGGCGAAGGGCCGGAAGATGGTCTTGCGATCCGCCGCCGGGATGCCCGGGCCGTGGTCGCGCACCCGCAGGAGGATCCGCTCCTCGGCGGCGCCCACCATCACCTCGATCGGCCCGCCCTGCGGGCCGGCGTACTTGGCGGCGTTGTCCACCAGGTTGAAGAGCACCTGCTCCAGGGCCTGCGGATCGGCCATCACCTGCACCTCGGGCGGCTCCTTGAGCTCGAGGGTGAGGCCGGCCTGCAGCGCCCGCTCCGAGAGGCGGGGGGCGATGCGCTCGAGGAGCTCGGGCAGCGGGAGGGACTCGATCCGAGAGGCGTAGCGCCGGCCCTCGATGCGGGCGTAGGCCAGCACGTTCTCGACCAGGGCCGCGAGGCGGTCGGCCTCGCGGTGCAGGGTCTGGAAGTACTCCCCCTGGCGGTCCGGGCTCACCATCCCCTCGGAGAGCATCTCCGTGTACATCTTGAAGGTCGTCAGGGGCGTGCGCAGCTCGTGGGTCACCGAGGAGACGAAGGCGCCCCGGCGCTCGGAGAGGGAGACCGCGCCGAGCAGCAGGCCGAAGACCGCGAGGGCGGCGGCCAGCACGCAGGCCCAGGCGATGGCCAGGGAGACGGTCAGCGGCTGCAGCCCGGCGCGGGCCTCCGAGGGCAGCGCGCCGGGGACCAGCCGCACCGGGAGGGTGGCCAGCAGGCGGGGGGAGTCGTCGAGGGGCGAGCTCGCCGGCACCAGCCGCGCCTCGGGGAGCAGGTCCCGCGCCTCCTCGAGCAGGGCCGCCTCGATGACCGGCCAGTCCAGCCAGGCCCCCTCGAGGTAGCGGCGGCCTTCGACCTGCGCCCGGCGGAGCATCAGCAGGTGCCCCTCGAACCAGAGCGGGCGCATGGTGCCGGTGGCGACCTCCAGCAGGCGCGGCGGCGCCGCCGGGCTCCAGCCCTGCGCCGCGCCGAGGCCCAGGTTGTTGTCCAGCGCGTTGAGGTTCCCGGGCAGGGCCGCGGTGCCGCCGCCGAAGAGGTTGGAGAGGGAGCCCTGGCTGGCCTGCTGGAGGACCTGCTCGGTGGGCGCGACCAGCTTGGCGTCGGAGCCCTTCTTCTGCGCCGGCTGGGGCTCGGGCTTGGCCTTGGTCTCCTCCACCTGCTCGGTGGTCAGCGGCGGCGCCGCCTGCTGGTTGAACTCGGCGAAGTCGTCGTTGGTGGGGTTGTAGTAGTTGCCCACCTGGCGCTGCACGGCCTGGGCGCGCTTGTCGAACTCGACCCGGGTGCGCGCCTTCTCCTTGCGCACCTTGGCCAGCCGCTCGGGCTCCTCGGCGCTCAGGGTCACGAGCTGCTCCTTGCGGAAGCCCGCCCGCTTCTTGCGCAGCTCGATCTCGGCGTCGGGGATCTGCCGCGGCCGCGCGCCGGGCCTCGCCAGGGCCAGGAGCTCCCCCTGCTCCACCGGCGCCTCGGGGAAGGCGGCGTGGAGGGCCTCGGCCCCCAGGGAGACGGTCAGGGCGACGAGCTCGCCGGAGCGGCCGAGGTCGGGGGTCGAGAGCCGCCCCTCCTTCTCGTCGTAGAGGAGGTGGGCGCGCACCCAGTCCACCGGGGCCTTGCGACCCTCCTCCAGGTAGAAGCGGTGGGGGCGGCCGGTCTCCTGGGCGATGAAGGGGGTCAGGGCGCTGTCCATCCGCCAGAGGGTGAGGCGCACGGCGTCCTCGAGCTCGGCCTTGGCGGCGGCCTCGGTCTGCGCCTCGTCGAGCTCGAGGGCCGTGGCCGTGACCCAGCCCATGCCGCCGAGCACGCCGAGGAGGCAGAGGGCGAAGAGGCCCCAGGTGAAGAGGGGACGGCTCACGCCTCGCTCGTCCCCTCGAAGCGGTAGCCCTTGCCGCGCACGGTGACGATCAGCCGCGGCGCGCCCTCGGGCTCGCGCAGCTTCTCCCGCAGGCGAGCGATGTGCATGTCGATGGTGCGGGTGTGGACGTGGGCGGGGTCGAGCTTCCAGACCCCCTTGAGGAGCTCGTCCCGGCTCACCGCCCTTCCGGCCCGCGCGGCGAGGAAGCGCAGCAGCTCGAGCTCGCGCTCGGAGAGCTCGGTGCGGCTGCCGTCGGTGTGGGTGATCGCCCGGGCGGCGAAGTCGACCTCCCCGCCGGGGATCGCCAGGGTCTGGATGTCGAGGGGCCGCTCGGCCGAGCGGCGCAGGACCGCCTCGACCCGGGCGAGGAGCTCCCGCACCGAGAAGGGCTTCACCACGTAGTCGTCGGCGCCGAGCTTCAGCCCCTTCACCCGGTCGGCCTCCCGCCCCCGGGCGGTGAGGATGATCACCGGCAGCGTCGGGTGGACCTGCCGGACGGCCTCGAGGATCTCGAAGCCGTCCCCGCCCGGCAGCATCAGGTCGAGGAGGATCAGCTCGCAGGGGTTGCGCAGCGCGGCCTCCCGGCCGGCCGGGGCGTCCGCTGCCTCGAAGGGGGCGAAGCCCTCGAACTTCAGGGCGTCACAGACGCCCTGGCGGATGGCCGGATCGTCCTCGATGACCAGGATGCGGCGGGCTGGCATGGGCTCTCCTCTCCTCGCTTTCCTTCGAGCTATCAGCTTTCGCCCGGCGCGGCGACCTGGGACCCCTCGACCTCGAAGCCCCCGGCCGCGGCCTGGTTGCGGATCGAGTCCACCAGGGAGTCGTCGAAGCTCTGGCCCTCCTGCTGCGCCTGCTTCTGGCGCTCGCTCGCGACCCAGCCCTCGCGCTCCTTCTTGAGCTTGCCGAGGCGCGCGGTGAGGGTGTCGCGCCGCTGCTGCAGCTTCTCCACCTCCACTTTCAGCTCCTCGTCGGAGAGGCCGGCGTACCGCGCGTCGAGCAGCTGCTTGTCGAGCTGCCGGATCTTGGCCTTCTTCTTCTGGATGGCGCTGACCAGGTCCCACTTGGAGTTGTCGTAGACCTTGGTGCCCTTGGTCATCGCCCGCTGGATGTTCGCGCCGCGGCCGGTGGAGAGGGCGTTGAGGTCCTGCGCCGCCACGTTGGCGAGGCCGGCGCTGCCGTGGGCGCCGAAGGCGATGGTGGTCTCGTTGATCTGCGCGCCGAGGCGGGCGATCTCCTCGTCCTGGGGCGCGGCGATCCAGGTGAGCGCCTGGTTCTGATCGATGCTGTGGAAGCGGCCACCCGCCAGGAGGGCGCCGTCGCGCCAGTGGCCGGCGATCCCCGACGCCTCGGGGCCGCAGTGGACGGTGTTCACCTTCACGCCCCTCTGCCGGGCGTCGGCGAGGGCCTGCTGGTAGTCGACCGGCCCCTGATCGAAGCCCTCGTTGCCGGCGATGAAGATCAGCTTGAGGGTCCCGGGGTCGGGGTCCCAGGCGAGGCCCTTCAGGGCGGCGTCGATGACCTGGCCGCAGTGCTCGGAGCCGCCGTTGGTGGTCAGGGCGAAGAGGCCCTGGCTCACGTCGTCGAGATCGGTGGTGAAGGCCTGCACCTGCCGCAGGTAGCCGGTGGCGGCCTCGAGGCCGTCGTTGCCGTACTCGTAGAGGGCCACCCGCAGCTCGGGGGTGCGGCCCGCGCGCTTGAGCTCGGCCAGCTCGTTGACCACCCGCCACAGGCGGGTGCGGGCCTGATCGATGAGGCCGTCCATGCTGCTGGAGGTGTCGAGGAGGATCGCCAGCTGGACGATGGGAGGAGGAGCCGCTGGCTCCTGCGGGGCTTCGATGGGCGCGGGTTGCGGGAGGGCCACCTTCTCGGCCGCCTGGAAGTAGCGGGCCTGCACGAAGAAGGCGGTGACGAAGAGGGCGAGGGCGGCGGAGAAGATGCCGATGGTTCGATTCATGGGGGGCTCCCGGCCTTTGGGGGTGGAGGTGGCTTCACCTCGACCCTAGCCAGGGCCTCCCGGCGGGGGGGTAACGGCTCTGTAACCGTCAGTGCCCGGCGGCGCGCGCCCGCTCGAGCTCGGCCTGGGCCCGCAGGTCCATCAGGCGGGCGTCGATCTTGTCGAGCTCGGCGATCAGACGATCCTGCCGGCCCTGCAGCTTGTCGCGGCTCGAGCCGATCTGCCGCACCTCGCGGTCGGAGAGGATGCCGGTCTCCATCCGCTCGGTGGCCGACTGGATCAGCTCCCCGAGGCGATCGACCTCGTCCTGGAGGCCGGCCTGCCGGGACTCGAGGACGGCGACGGGATCGACCAGGCGCAGGTCGACCTTGAGCTGCTTGCCGGGCTTGGGCCCCTTCAGCTTCTTGCGGCCGATCTTTCCCTCCCGGCGCGCCTCGACGACCACGCTGCGGCGCGGCGCCACGGCGATCTTCGCCGGGGTCTGCAGGCCCAGGGCGACGCCGTCGAGGTAGAGCTCGGCCCCCGCCGGGCGGCTGCTCACCATCAGGTAGGCGGCCCGCGCCAGCTGGGTCTCCCAGGTCACCGGCTCCCGCTGCAGCTTCAGCACGATCGAGGCGGTGGCGTGGCCCTCGAGGCCGGCCAGGAGCTGGTGCTCCCCCGGGGGCAGGGTGATCGTCCCGGGGGTCTGGAGGAGCAGCACCCTCCCCTCGCTGGTCACCTGCGCGCCGGGCGGCTCGGTCGTCACGGTGACCTCCACCAGCTTCTCCAGGTGGATCCGCACCGGCCGCTCGGCCTGGGTGTAGGGGAGCTTCACGGTGGTGGGGACGTGGCCCTCGAGGGTGGCGGTGACGACGTGCTCGCGCAGGGCGAGGGTCTCCACCCGGGTCGGGCTCGGGGCGCTCACCGGCTGGTCGTTGACGACCAGGCTCGCCCCGGGCGGGGTCGTCTCGATCTGCAGGGTGACCTTGCCGTCGGCGGGCGCGGCGACCTCGGCCTCCTCTCCGCCCAGGAGGAAGAAGCCCAGCCCGCCCACCAGGGCCAGGAGCCCCAGGGCCCCGCCGCCGATCAGCAGCCAGGGAGGCCGGCCGCTCGGGCGGGGCGCGGCCGCGGCCGCCTCGGGCCGCAGCTCGGCCGAGGGCGAGGGGGGGCGGGCCGCCGGGGTCGAGAGGTCCGGCGCGGAGGGCAGCAGATCGTCGGGGGAGGAGGGCCCGGGGGCCGCCGCCGGCACCGGCTCGTAGGCGAGATCGAGGGCGGGCTCGGAGGCCGCCGGCCGGAGGTCGTCGAAGGTCGGCGCGACGAAGGCGGGCCCCGGGCCGCCCGGATCGGCCGGGACGTACTCTCCCTCCAGGGCCGTGGCGAGGCCGGGGGCCGGGGCGCCGAAGGCGTCCTCCAGGGGAGGCAGGCTCGAGGGATCGAAGGGCGCCGGGGCCGTCGCCGTCGCGGCGGGGAGCGGCGGCGCGGTCCAGGCCGCCTCCGGGCCCGGGCCGGTGGGCGCCGGGGGAGAGGAGGGGCTGGCCGGCGGGGTGGCGCCCGCCGGCGCGCCCGGGAGGCCGAGCGGCGCGATCTCTCCGCGCAGCCAGGCCGCGACGAGCTCCTGGGGGGTCCCGGCGCGGATCCCGCTCAAGGTCCGGGAGAGCATCGCCTGGGTCGCCTGGGCGTCGGGGCGCGCGCCGGGCTCGCGCTCCAGCATCGCCATCACCGCGTCCACCGCCCCGGCGTGCAGCTCCGGGTTCACGTCGGCGAGGTGGGGCACGTCCTCGGTGACCAGCTGGGCGATGATCGCGGGCGTCTCCTCGCTGCGCCAGATCCGCCGGCCGGTGAGCGCCTCCCAGAGGATCACCCCGAGGGCGAAGACGTCCGAGCGCCCGTCGATCTCCTTGCCGCGCACCTGCTCGGGCGACATGTAGGCCGGCTTCCCCTTCACCAGCCCCAGCTGGGTGGTGGTGTCGCGGCCGGCGGCCTTCACGATCCCGAAGTCGAGGAGCTTCACCCAGCCCTGCTCGGTGACCAGGAGGTTGTCGGGGGAGATGTCGCGGTGGACGATCCCCATCGGCGCGCCCTGCTCGTCGGTGGCCGCGTGCGCGTAGGCCAGGGCCCCGGCGGCCTGGGTGCCGAGGGCCATCCCCACGGCCTCCGGGAGGCGCAGCCCCGCCTTGCGCATCTGCGCCAGGAGGCGGTGGAGGGAGTCGCCGGGGACCAGCTCCATCACCAGGAAGACCCTCCCCTCGTCCACGCCGAAGTCGTAGACCTGCGCGATGCCGGGGTGGGTGAGGCGGGCGACGATCCGCGCCTCGTCGTGGAACATCTTCAGGCGAAGGTCGTCGTCGTCGGTGCCGGTGAGCACGACCTTGAGCGCGACCTCCCGCCGGAAGCCCTCGGGCCCCTCGGCCACCGCGCGGTAGACCTGGGGAGCTGCGAGGAGTCACTCACGCGATCCCGACCTTAGCTCAAGTCCCTCCCCGCGGGGGTAGAGAGCCAGCAGGCGCCGGACCCTCAGCCCAGCAGGCGATCGATGAGGGCCTGGAGCGAGAACCCCTCGCGCGCCTCGACGTAGAGGCCCATGCCTCCCCGGCGGCCGAGATCGACCCGCACCACCCGGCCGTGAGCCCTCACCGGGGGATCGCCCGGCTTGAGCCGGATCTCGATCTCGTACTCGCTCCCGGGCGGCGGCGGCGTCGCGTCGATCACGAAGAGGCCGCGGGCCGAGATGTCGCGGGTGAAGGTGTGGAGGGTCTGGTTGCGGTCGGGCAGGCGAATCAGCTTCACCGGCAGGCTCGCCTCGTGGCGCGGGTGCTGCCGCCGATCCTGGCCGGCGGGCTCGGGCTCGGGCTCGGGGCTCGCCAGCCCGGCGCCGGGGTCGAAGCCCGCGGGCGGCGGGGGCGCCGTGATCACGGGCGGGAGCGGCGGGGGGAGCGGCTGGAAGAGGTCGGGCTCGGAGCCCGGGCCGAAGAGGGGGGTGAAGCTCTCGGCCTCGTCCACGAGCGAGGCCAGCTCGCCGTAGCCCGGCTGGATCATCTCTCCGGGGTCCGGCGCCGGGGCCACCAGCCCCTCGATGATGTCCAGCTCCACCGGGGGCAGGAGCTTCAGGAACTCGTCCGCGCCCCGGAAGCCCTCGTCCCGGGCGTAGCGGACCAGGGTGCTGATGAGGAAGAGGTTCATCTGGCGCTGCCGGGCGCCATGGACGAGGCGCCGCGCGCGCACCTGGAGGATCTCCGTGCCCTCCGAGCGCAGGACCAGATCCGAGATGCCGTGGGAGAGCGCCGCCAGCCCGTCGTGGACCGTCGGCGCCTTGGAGGTCACCAGGATGTCGAGGAGGGGGTCGCGCTGCTTGAACTCGCGGATGAGCTCCACCGAGCGCTCGGACTCCAGGCTGACGATCGCGGTGAGGGCGCCGAGGGCGCCGACCAGGGAGAGGGCGCCCTCCTCGTCCTGCCGCTCCTCCACCGAGATCCCCTCGAGCACCAGGGCGCCGCAGAGCACGTCGGAGATGACCTCGGACTGCTGGAAGAGCAGCACGTCGGTCTTCAGGCGCATGTCCTGCTTGTGCTCGAAGAGATCGCGCCCGATCTTCTTGACCACCGAGGCCTCACCCCGGGTCTCGACCAGCGCCGCCTTCAGCTCCTTGATGATGCGGCGGTAGACCTTGGCCTGGATGCCCGCGGCGCAGACCGAGTCGAAGCGGTTGAGCACCTGGGTGATGTCGTCGAAGGGCTTGGCGATGTAGTCGCGGGCGCCGGCCCGCAGGGCGGCGGAGATCGACGGCGCCGAGGGGTAGGCGGTGATCATCACCGAGGGGACGTCGAGGCCCTGCTGCTGCACCTCGGTGAGCAGATCGACGCCGCTGCCGCCGGGCAGGTTCTTGTCCACCAGCAGCAGATCGAAGGGCTCGGCCGAGATCGCCTCCCGGGCCTCCTCGAGGCCCTCGGCCTCGGCCACCTCGTAGCCACCGGACTCCAGGACCGCCCGGAGCAGCTCGCGGATCACCTGCTCGTCGTCGATGATCAGCGCCCGGACGTTGCGGCCCAGCGCGCGTGCGTAGGGAGCCCACCCTCCCGCTGACTGGTTGGGAACCATCGTCCTCTAGGGCCCGACCGCGGAGGGCAGGAGGGTGAAGAGGATCCCCTCGAGGCTCCCCACGCAGTCCATCAGCTGATCGGAGAAGGTCTGGGTGGGCCAGTCGCCGCGCCCGGCGGGATCGACGAGCTCGGCGGCGCTCGCGTAGGGCACGGCCAGCTCGCAGCTCACCCGGGCCCAGTAGCCCTCGGAGGCGCGGTCGACGATCTTGTCCACCGAGACCGCGTAGGGGCCGGCCTGATCGGAGGTCGTCCCGCTGGCCTGGAGCTGGCCCGCGTCGAACTGCTCCAGCCAGGTGGTGGAGGGGAAGGCGTCCTCCTCGTAGTAGCTCTTCGCATCCCAGGCGATGGTGCAGCCGGTGCCCCAGACGCAGGAGATCGAGGCCACCCACCAGTTGAAGTCGCCCTCGCAGTAGGTGTCGCCGCAGAGGTTGTCCACGGCGTTCACCACCTGGTCCTCCTCCTCGGCCGAGAGCCCGTTGGGGGGGCCGGCCGCCGGGCAGCCGGCGCCCGCGCAGGTGCCCAAGAGGGTGAAGGTCCCCTCGACGGAGTCCTTGTAGCCCTTCACGACCAGGCGGTAGCCGCCCGCGTCCAGCCCCCGGGCGATCTGCGAGCCGATGGAGCCGCCGTGGTCGTCGTTGCGCGCCAGGTAGCTGCCCCAGCTCTCGGCGGCGGGGTCCCAGCGATAGAGGTAGGCCACGGTGTCGACGTTCGGATCGACCGGCGCGGTGGTGAGGGTCACCTCGGCCGCGCCCGAGAGGGTGAAGTCCCAGGCGTGGAACTTGTGCTGGCCGGCGGCGCCGTCGAAGGTCCCCCGATCCTCCGCCCCCCAGCGCAGCTCGCCGTGGAGGGTCGGCGCCCACCAGGTGTCGGACTTGCCGTCCGCCTGGGGCATCGGGGTCTCCTCGCCCTTCTCGGCGCCGCTGCCGCCGCAGCCAGCGGCGAGGATCACGAGCGTGAACGCGAGCGCGAGCGAGCCGAAGAACCGCATCCTGCTACCCCTCCTTCTGGTCACCGGCGGGCCCGCCGGACGAACCTCGATTCTTGGCACGATGCGTTGGCCGAGGCAATCGATCCCCCCTCCTCGGGGGTCTTTCGTTTCACCGGGCACGGCCACTACGATGGCCCCGCTTCCCGCTCTTCACTCCCCGATTCGAGGTCACTCATGAGAATCCTCCTGCCCCTGCTGGCCCTCCTCCTCCTGCCCGCCTGCACCATCATCTTCCAGGACACGACCAGCCCGGCCGAGTCGGTGGAGCTCGGCGGCGGCCGGGCCGTCCCTCCGGGCCTGACCGAGTCTGGCCCCCTCATCTGCGAGGGCAACGACGAGCTGCGGGTCGAGGGGCTCTACATCGTCGGCGACGGCCCGGGCATCCACGCCCTCGACAACTGCGATCTGTGGATCGTGGGCTCGGTCATCGACGTGCGGGGCGTCGCCCTGCGGGTGGACGGCAACGGCGACGTGCACGTGCAGGACAGCCAGCTGCTGGGAACCGACGCGGCCTTCGTGATCAACGGCAACGGCGACCTGCGCGTCTCGGGCTCGGTCTTCACCGGACGCCGGGAGATCGCCGGCAACGGCGAGCTGCACGACGACGGGAACAACACGTTCAACTAGGCTGCGAGCTGCCCTCAGCGTCCCACGCGTAGCCTGCCGTCGAGATCGAGCCCGATGATCCGATAGGGCCCCGCGTGAAGGAGCACCGCCTCCCGCAGCTGCGGCACCCGCACCGCCTCGGTGGCGTCCCCGAAGTAGGTGGTCTTCGCGGACTGCATCAGCCAGGCGCCCCGGGGGCCGGCCGAGAGGCTGCCGATGGCCGAGCGGGGGAAGGTGCCCCGCGGCCGCACCCTCTTCTTCGCCTCGGCGGCGGGCAGGGGGTTCTTCAGGCTGCGGTGGTGGAGGGCCACCGGCTCGTCGGGGGCGGGGTTCTTCGTCGAGACCAGGAGGGCCAGGGAGGCGGCCTCCTCCTCCTCGACGAGGTCGAAGGCCAGCACCCGGCGGGTGAGGCTCGCCTCGCCCACCGGCATCGGATCGAAGCCCCCGCCCTCGCGGCCGGTCGACACCGCCAGCCCCCCGGTCTCGGTGGCGTGCGCGACGACGGGCAGGCCGTCCCGCAGCACCAGGGCCGGCGCGACCTTCGGTGAGAGGCCGACGATCTCCCGGCCGAGGGCGGCGCCCTCCACCTTCAGGTAGTTGACCTGGAAGAGCTTGCCGTAGGGCTGGAGGAAGACGAGGTGGATCGCGCCCTCCGGCGAGACCGCCATCTGCACCTCGAGCGCCCGGTCGGCCAGCAGCTCGCCCCGCCAGAGCTCCTCGCCCCGGCGGTGGAGCAGGCGCAGGGCGCCCTCCCCGTCCACCGCCTCCCGGGGGGCCTCGGGCGGCGGCGGGATGCGCGCCTTCTCGCCGATGGTCGGCGCGGTGATCGCCGCGATCACCGGGGCCCCGGCGGCGGTGAGGCCCAGGGCCGGGCGGCCAGGCAGCGCGCCCGGGGTGACCTCCTCGACCTGGAAGCGGGTGGCCGAGAGGCGCAGGTAGACGAGGCGGCCGCCGCGGCGCCGCGCCGCCAGGGAGATCTCCTCCCCGGAGGTGGCGAGGGCCGCGAGGTGCGTGAGCTGCAGCTCGTAGGCGGCGGCCACCGGCTCGGTGAAGCCGTCCGCCGCCCGGGAGAGGTCGGGCGGGCCTCGCCGCTCGGTCCCGGCGCACCCCCGGGCCTGACAGCCGCCGAGGGCCACGAGGCCCCCGACGATCAGCAGCCCGAGGAGGTGACGCACGCTCACGCCTCGGCCGGCGTCTCGCTGGCCTCGGCGACGGGCTCCACGGCCGGCTCGGCGGCGGCGCCGGAGGGGGTGGCCGCGGGCAGCTCGGCCTTCTTCTCCACCACCATCGCCTCGGCCACCAGCTCCGCGATGTCCTTGGTCGTCATCTCCTCGTCGTAGCCGAGCTCGGAGATGCCGTCCTTCACCATCGTCTGGCAGAAGGGGCAGGAGGTCGCGACCAGGTCGGCGCCGCAGGCCTTCGCCTCCTCGACGCGGTTCTGGTTCACCCGCTCGCCGATGTGCTCCTCCATCCACATGCGGGCGCCGCCGGCGCCGCAGCAGAAGCCCTCCTGGCGGTTGCGGGGCATCTCGGTCAGCTCGGCGCCGGTGGCGCGCACCACCGTGTTGCGGGGCGCCTCGTAGACGTCGTTGTGGCGGCCGAGGTAGCAGGCGTCGTGGTAGGTGATCGAGAGGCCCTCGTGGACCCTGGGGTCGAGCTTCACCCGGTGATCCTTGAGCAGCTCCTCGATGAGCTGGCTGTGGTGGATCACCTCGTAGCTCCCGCCGAGGTCCGGGTACTCGTTGGCGATGGTGTTGAAGCAGTGGGGGCAGCCGGTGACGATCTTCTTCACCCCGTAGCCGTTCATCGTCTCGATGAGGCCCATCGCCATCATCTGGTAGAGGTACTCGTTGCCGGCCCGGCGGGCCTGGTCGCCGTTGCAGGTCTCCTCGTTGCCCAGGATGGCGAACTTCACCCCGGCCTCGTGGAGGATCTTGGCGATGGCGAGGGTGTTCTTCTTGGCCCGGTCGTCGAAGGAGCCGGCGCAGCCCACGTAGAAGAGGTACTCGAAGTCGCCGCCCTCGGAGGCCCGGGGGATCTCGAAGTCGAGGCCCTTGGTCCAGGCGTCGCGGTCGCCCGCGGCCACGCCCCAGGGGTTGGACTGGTTCTCCATCCCCTTGAAGGTGCCGGTGAGCTCCTGCGGGAAGCGGCTCTCCACCATGACGAGGTTGCGGCGCATCTCGACGATGCGGGGCACCTGCTCGATGAAGAGCGGGCAGGCCTGCTCGCACCAGCCGCAGGTGGTGCAGGCCCAGACGGTCTCGTCGGGGATCACGCTCGGGTTGAGCTCGGGCAGCTCGCGGCTCTCCTTGTCGGTGACCAGGGGCTTGCCCGGCTTCCAGAGCTTCTCGCCGATGAGCTGCTCGCTGACCTCGTAGGCGTGGTGCTTGAGGGTCTGGTTGAGGCCCTTGAGGGTCAGGGGCTTGGCGGTGACGTAGGTCGGGCAGTGGGTCAGGCAGCGCCCGCACTCGGTGCAGGAGTAGGCGTCCCAGAGGGTCTTCCAGCCCAGATCGTCGAGCTTGGCCGCGCCGAAGTAGGGGTTCTCCTCGTCCTCGAGATCGAGGGTCGTCAGCTTCGCCTTGGGGCCGAGCTTCTTGAAGTAGACGTTGGCGAGGCCGGTGACGACGTGGAAGTGCTTGCCCACCGGCAGCAGGTTCAGGAAGACCAGCAGCACGGCGACGTGGGTCCAGAACCAGAAGTGGTTGAGGGCCGCGAGCGCCCCCTCACCGACGTTGGCGTAGACGCCCGCGAGCGAGGCGGCCAGGGGGGTGTGGGCCTCCACCAGCTTCTGGGACACCCAGCCGCCGTCCAGCGCCATGTCCGAGAGCATCAGGTAGGAGATCATCGCCAGGATCCCCAGCGCCTCCCGGGAGAGGTTGGGCTCGGAGCGCTCGGACTTGAGGATCAGCCGGCGGTAGAGCACCAGGCTCACCCCGACCAGCACGCCGATCGAGAAGATGTCCTTGGCCCAGGCGTAGGCGACCCCCAGGGCGCCCTCGGCGCCGACCAGGGGCAGGTCGAAGCCGATGGCGAAGCCCTTGCCCACCAGGGTGATGGTGCGGATGGAGACGACCAGGAAGCCGAAGAAGATCAGGACGTGGGCGATGCCGGCCCGGATGTCGGGACGCTGCACCAGGCGCCGCTGGCCGAAGCCGAAGCGCACCAGGGCGTCGGCGCGCTCGGCGCCCTTGTCGAAGCGGTTCTCCTTGCGGAGCGCGAGCACCAGCCGCAGGCGGTGCTGCATCGTGTAGGCAAAGAAGCCGAGGGCCAGGAGCAGCATGACTCCCATGACGATTGGGTTCATCCGGATGCCTCCACGACCGGGCGCGTCAAAAGCGCCCGGCAAAGCTGCAAATTCAAGGGGATGCGTCGCCCACCGTCCCTCGACTGCGACGCGCTGCGACATTAGCCGCCCGCTGCGCCGCCGACAAGACGGCCTGAAGCTGTGAGCCGTGAGCTTCGAGCTACGGGTTCGCTCCTCGCTGGCTCGACCGCTCCTGCTCATTCACTACCCGGCACCTGGTTGCTGAGAGCTGATAGCTGATAGCTCAGAGCTCGACGGCACTCTCCCCACCGAGCTCCCCGTGACCGACCAAGCCTCAACCAGCGCGCCCGAGCAGCGTTCTCTCGCCGCGATCCTCTTCTCCGACATCAAGGGCTACTCGCGGC
>JARGFU010000042.1 GCA_029210625.1 Deltaproteobacteria bacterium
GGAGGCCCCGCAGGCCGCCCCCGTCGCGGTGCCTCCCCCGGCGCCCGTCGCCCCCCGGCCGGCCGCGCCGCGCCCGGCAGCGCCGGTGCACGTGCCGGACGACGCGGACGTCGACTACACCCAGTTCGACGAGGCCCCCCCGAAGAAGTCCGGCAAGGCCGGGCTCATCGGCACCATCGCGGTGATGGTCCTCGGGGCCGTCGGCCTGGCGGGCTACGGCTTCTGGTACACCCGCTCGGCAGAGAACGCCCGCGAGATGTCCAAGCTGCTGAAGACGGCTCAGGAGCAGCTCTCCCAGGACTCCTACGGTGCCTACCGCACCGCCTCCGGCACCCTCGAGCAGATCCTCGACGTGGATCCCGAGCAGTTCGCCGCGCACGCCTACCTCGCCTACATCAACATCCTGCGCTGGGGTGTCCACGGCGAGGGCGAGACCTACAAGCAGCAGGGCGAGGAGCACATCCGGCAGGCCGAGGCCCATGGCATGGACCACAGCCACCTGATCGCGGCGCGGGCCTACCACAAGTTCTTCAGCGGCGATCACGCCGGCGGCGCCGCCATCCTCGAGGAGGTCCTCGGCCGCGACGACGTGACCTCGGGCCTGCTCTCGGGCGCGCTGGGCAGCATCTACCTCTGGGACGGAAATCTGGAGAAAGCCCAGGAGTGGCTGCTCAAGGCCAACCGCTTCTCCCCCGGCGATCCCTACATCCTCTCGACCCTCGGTGATCTCGAGCGGCGCAAGGGGAACATGAGCGGCTCCTGGAACTACTACGACCAGGCGCTGCGCTTCGACACCGGCCACGTCGAGTCCCTCCTGGGCAAGGCCCTGATCATCCTCGACAACGAGCGGATGGAGTCCGAGAAGGCCGATCCCCTCATCAAGCAGGTGAAGGGCCTGGACGCCCAGATGGTCTCGCCTCGCCAGGCGGCGCTCGCCGACTTCGCCCGGGCCCAGCTCCTCTACGAGCAGGGCAAGACCGAGGAGGCGAGGGCCGAGGAGGACAAGGCCCTGATCCTCCAGGGCAGCAACCCCGACATCCGCCTGATGATCGGGCGGCGCTTCTTCCGCGAGGAGAAGTTCGTCGAGGCCGAGGCCTCCATCCGCCAGGCCATCGACCTCGAGCCCAAGCGGGCGCGCTTCTACGTCGAGCTGGCGCAGGTCCTCCTCAAGAAGAAGGGCGGCGCGAAGGAGGCGGTCACCGCCCTGGAGAAGGCGCGGGCGACGATCCCCAACGACTCCAAGCTGCTCATCCTCCTGGGCGACGCCCACGCCGAGGGCGGCGACAAGGGCAAGGCGCTGGCGGCCTACAACCAGGCCATCACCGAGGAGGGCGGCACCTTCCCGGAGGCGCAGCTGGCCATCGGCAAGCTGCACCGGCGCTCCGGGGACCTCGACAAGTCCATCCCCGAGTTCGAGAAGGCGCTGGCCCAGTTCCAGGAGAAGATCCGGCCGCGCGGGCAGGCCGAGGCCTCCCTCGAGCTGGCGAAGGCTTACTTCGCCAAGGGCGACCACGAGAAGTCGAAGGAGTGGCTGGGCAAGGCCCTCAAGAACGACCCCTCCTTCGCGGACACCTACTTCTTCCTGGGCAAGTCGATGATCGGCACCAAGGCCACGAAGAGCGATGGCCAGACCGCCCTGGAGAACTACCTGAAGCTCGCGCCTTCGGGGCGGTACGCCGAGGAAGCCAAGAAGCTGCTGAAGTAGCGGTCGCCCGCGCCGCCCCTGGCGCGAGATGGAGCGCGTGTGAAGAGCTGGAAGCGAGGGTTGCTCCTGGGGCTCCTGGTGGCCGGGCTGGCCGGCTGCCCGGAAGAGCCCGCGGACCCGGGGACGCCGCTCGCCGCCGAGGGGGGAGCGGCCACCGCCCCGGCGCCGCCGCCGCTCGAGGGGAAGCTCCTCCTGAAGGGGACGGTCCACTTCGAGGGTGAGGCTCCAGCCCGGGTGAAGCTCGACCGCCGCTCGGATCCGGTCTGCGCGAAGACCGACGCCTACGCGGAGGAGGTCCTCGTCGCCGACGGGAAGCTCGCCAACGTGGTGGTGACGATCTCCGACCCGCGCCTCCCGAAGAAGACGGCCTCCGAGGAGCTGACCATCGGCCAGGCAGCCTGCCTCTACCGCCCGCGGGTGCAGTGCGGCCTCGACGGTCAGGTCGTGCGGATCACCAACTCCGATCCCACCCTCCACAACGTCCATGGCTTCCGGGAGGGTGGGGCGAGGTCCTGGTTCAACCAGGCCCAGCTGCAGGGCGCGCCCGCGATCCGCAAGAAGCTCAAGGGACCCGAGGTCGCCGTCTTCAAGTGCGACATCCACACCTGGATGGCCGCCTACGTCCGGGTCACCGAGAGCGGCCACTGCGCCGTCACCACGCCGGACGGGCGCTACGCCCTGCCGGGGCTCCCGCCGGGGACCTGGATGGTCACGGCCTGGCACGAGGTCTACGGCGAACAGCAGGCCGAGATCACCCTCGTCGAGGGGGAGGAGGCCCACCTCGACTTCAAATTCGGTCCGGCCGACGGACCCTGACCCCCGGGGGCCACATGTGGTATCGGCAGGAGAGGACGATGCGGAATTTCACGATCCCACTCCTGGCGCTGGTCTGGCTCGGCGCCGCGTGCAGCCTCTCCCTCGATCTCGACGAGCGCGAGGGGCACCCTTGCTCCGCCCAGGGCAAGTGCCTGCCCGGCTACCGCTGCGTGGAGGCCGTCTGTGTCCCCACCGAGGGGATGGGCCAGCTCTGCGATCCCGACTGTGCGGACGGTCAGAAGTGCGACCTGCGGGTGGGTGAGTGCAAGAACGCCTGCGCCGCCTCGGTCTGCCCCACCGGGCAGACCTGCACCGCGGGGACCGCCTGCGCCGTGCCCGTCGAGGGTGGGCTCGGCGCGCCCTGCACCCGGGACACCGAGTGCAGCTCCTTCGTCGACGGCTGCCGGGACGGCGCTACCCCCGCCAGCCTCGACTGTGCCTGCTTCTATCCCGTCGGCGCCCAGGGCGGCGTCTGCCTGGCGATGCCCAAGATGGCCCAGGACTGCGCGGCCTGCCCCGAGGGCAGCGGGTGCGCGGAGGCCGCCTTCTCCCGGGCAGGCCAGGCCACGGTCTGCATCCCCGGTGGCTTCCGGGCCTGCGCCGGCGCGGTCGACTGCATGGACGAGGCCTCCGAGACCCCGATGCACTGCGGTGTCTTCGGCTGGCCCTCGGATCCCCTCTGGACGGGGGCGGCCAGCGGGCTGGGCTTCCTCACCGCCTGCGTGAGCAGCAGCCCCGACGCCTCCATCGCCATCGGCGAGGTCTGTGATCCCGCGATGCCCCAGGCCTGCGCCAGCGGCCTCTGCCTCCCCACGCCGGGGGGCGGCCACCTCTGCTCCGCCGCCTGCGGGACCGATCCCGGCTGCCAGGGCATCGGGGTCGGGCGCTGCGTCGAGACCTACCTCGAGACCTACCTCGAGACCTACGTGGCCGCCCAGAGCGTGGAGGGCACCACCCGGGTCTGCGGCTCCTCGCCCACCCTCGGGGCCTCCTGCGCCGAGGCCAGCGGCGGCGCCAACGTCTGCGGCACCGACGCGCCGCTCTGCCGGATGCACCCCGCGGACAACGTCGCGCTCTGCACCCGCAGCTGCCAGACCGACGCCGACTGCCCGGGGGAGAAGGGCTTCGCCTGCCACCCCGACGGCTTCTACTGCTTCTGAAAAGGGCGCCGCGGTGTCCCCACCGCAGCGCCGCGGTCGTGCGACTCGAGCGCGATCAGCGAAGCCATCGGCGAGCCGGGACGCCCGCCACTGATCCCCGGGCACCTCGAGAGACGGGAGGAGATTCCCTTCGAGAGGATGAAGAGCTACCGGGGATGCTGCAGGTGGCCTAGCCCGGGTCGGGGAAGCAGACCTTCGAGCGGCCGGGGTTGAGCTCCTGGCAGGTGTAGCTCGCCCGGCAGGACGAGTTGCTGGAGCAGGTGTCCAGGCACCAGGCGAAGTGCTCGGTCCCCTGCGGGGTGTCGTAGCGGAAGTCGATGCAGGCCGAGCCGCTGGGGCAGGCGGTGCCGTCGGTGCAGTCCCAGAGGCAGTACCCGCCCAGGAAGTTGCCGTCGGGATCCTCCTCGGCGCAGGTGCCGTGGACGCCGCCGTTGCAGTCGCGGATCCGCGTGCAGGGGGCGCCCGGCGCGCCGCTGCCCTTGGCCGCCGGCCAGCAGGCGCGCGTGCCCGACTGCACCCGATCGAAGCAGTCGTAGTCGGCGCGGCACTTCGCGGCGCTGCCGCTCTCGCAGTGCAGGCACTCGCCGTTCACGTCGGCCGAGCAGTAGGTGCCGTCGGGGCAGGCCACGGTCCCCGAGCAGGTCGAGCTGTAGGCGCAGTAGCCCACGTTGGCGCCGACCGCGGGGGCGGTCAGGACGGTCTTGCAGGTCGTCCCCGAGGGGCACTCCGCGTAGAGATCCTCGATCTCGTTGTCGAGATCACAGAGCCGCAGGTTGTCGCAGCAGAGGGTGTCCATGCAGTAGCGAGCGTCGTCCATGACGGTGCAGGCGCCCGCGCCCGAGCACCCGCCGCTGCTGCAGTTCTGCGTGCAGTAGCCGGCCGGGAAGGCCGCCGGCAGGAAGCAGGTGCCGGTGTTTCCGCCACCGCACTCGTCGATGGCGGTGCAGGTGTCGCCCGTCACGCCGCCGCCGCCGGCGTAGCCCGCGCACTCGTTCACGCCGTCGCCGTCGTGATCCCAGCAGCGGAAGCCCTGGCGGGTGCAGTCGGAGTGGGAGCTGCAGGACTCGAAGCAGATGCCGCCCGAGACGCCCTCGTAGGTGCCCATGGCCGAGCAGTGGGAGCCGCTGGGGCAGGGGTAGCCGTCGGCGCAGGGCGCGCTGCAGTAGCCGCCGCGCCAGGCGTTGTCCTTCTGCAGGATGCAGATGTTGTCCTCGCACTGATCGTCGTCGGTGCAGCCGTCGCCCACCTGGCCGGAGCCGCCGCTGATCCCGGGCATGCAGATCAGGCCCTCGCCCACGTCCTTGCAGGTGTAGTTGGGCTGGCAGTCCGCGTCGGAGGCGCAGGTGATCTCGCAGGTGCTCTGGCCGTCCGCGCCGTTGACGCAGCGCTGGCCCGGGCCACAGTCGGTGTCGGCGTTGCAGCCCTGGGCGCAGGTGCCGGCGCCGGTGTCGGCGCCCTGGCAGATCACGCCGACGCCGCCGGCGCAGTCGGCCACCGAGCTGCAGGGCGCCCCCGGCCCCCCGGTGCCGCTGCCGTAGGGGACGCAGCCGGTGGTGCTCCCCTGCTCGACGCAGGCGTAGCCGCCCGAGCGGCAGTCGAGGTTGGAGTTGCAGCTCTGGATGCACTGCCCGGAGCCGCAGACGCTCCCCGGAGGGCAGTCGTTGCTGGTGGTGCAGCCCAGGCTGCAGTAGCCGCCGGGGTGGGTGCCGGTCAGGCAGTTGCCGAAGGCGCACTCGGTGTCGGCCGTGCAGGGGTCACCGATGTTGCCTCCCGGTGAGCACTCGTTGCTGCCGTCGCCGTCCCAGTCGGAGCAGAGGTAGCCGGCCCGGCAGTTGGCGCTGGTGGCGCAGTCGACCACGCAGACCGAGGCGCCCGCGTCGAAGCCGCAGTGGGTGCCGGCGGGGCAGGCCGGCTTCCCGGAGCCGCAGCCCGTGGTGCAATAGCCCCCCGGGCCGCCCGCGGGATCGGCGATGCAGATCGCCCCGGCGCCGCCGGCGCAGTTGGCCACCGAGGTGCAGGCGTCGCCGACCTGGCCTGTGCCGGTCCCGCCGGGGACGCACTCCTGTTGGCTGTCGCCGTCGGCGTCGGTGCAGATGTAACCGGTTCGGGCGCAGGTCGTGCCCGAGCAGTTCTCGACGCAGATGCCCCTGCCGCCGGAGCGGAAGGCGCAGTGGCTGCCGGTGCCGCACTGAGAGGTGGTGGTGCACCAGGTGGTGCAGTAGCCGCTCGGCCACCCGCTCACGGTCGAGGTCTGGCAGTAGCCGGTGGTGCAGTCGCGATCGTTCTGGCACTGGCTGCCGACCTCGCCGTTGGGGTCGATCGCGTGGCCGTCGACGGTGCAGAGCTGGCCGGTCGGCGGGTCCCCGCAGTTGACGATCCCGTCGCAGCCGTTGGAGATGACCCCGCAGCGGCCGGCCGGGCAGGAGGTGATCGGATCGCAGGGGTCACTGCCGCAGCGGTTCGGGCCGCCGCCGCCGCAGATCCCGCTCGAGCAGGAGCCGCCGGCGCCGCCGCAGCCGACCCGGCCGCCGCAGCCGTCGGGGATCTCACCGCACTCGGCGCCCGCCTGGGCGCAGCTGCGCCGCTCGCAGGTGGGCACGCCGCAATCGCGGCTGTCCTCACCCGAGCAGACCAGCCCGCCGCTGCAGAAGCCGCAGGTGAGCGTGCCGCCGCAGCCATCGGGGATCTCGCCGCAGACGGCGCTCGCCTCCGCGCAGCTGCTCCGGGAGCAGGAGAGGAGGCCGCCGCAGACGCCCTCGACCCCGTTCCCTCCGCAGGTCAGCCCACCACCGCAGTAGCCGCAGTGGACCTCGTGACCGCACCCGTCGTCGACGGGTCCGCAGTTCCTGCCGAGCTCCTCGCAGGTCGCCGGAGTACACGCGCCGTTCGGAAGACCGCCGCCGCACGTACAGCCGGAGAGTGCGCTGAGGAGCAGCCCTCCCAGAATGAGCATCCTTCGCACGATCCCGAGCGTACAACCCCCAGAGGCCGGTGGTCCACCGGACACCTGGCCGCGGGAAGAAAAGACCTCCCCCCGGGCGGCCACCCCCCGGGGGGGTCGTTGACACCTCCCCGGGGCGCTGGTTCAGTGCGGAGGACCTCGCGGGAGGGGCGCGCAGGGCCGCGGGGCTCCCCGCGAGGAGACGAGCGCAGCGATGGAAGAAGCAGGCGAGCCGCACCTCGAGCCGGCGGGGCAGACCGGCGACCACCTCTGGTCGCGGCGCAGCCTCCTCGCGCTCACCGGGTGGGGCGCCGTCTTCGGGGGCCTCGCGGTGGCGCTGGCGGCCTTCGTGCGCTTCCTTTTCCCCCGGGTGCTCTTCGAGCCGCCGAGCACCTTCAAGGCCGGCTTCCCGGCGGAGTACCGGGTCGGCACCGTCTCCGAGCGCTTCAAGGAGCGGGAGCAGGTGTGGATCGCGCGGAACGAGGAGGGCTTCTACGCCTTGCTGGCGGTCTGCACCCACCTGGGCTGCACCCCCCGCTGGCAGGCCAGCGACGCCCGCTTCCGTTGCCCCTGTCATGGCTCGGGCTTCCACCGGGACGGCTCGAACTTCGAGGGGCCCGCGCCCCGGCCCCTGGAGCGCGTGCGGATCTCCCTCGCCGACGACGGCCAGCTCCTGGTCGATCGCGCCCGCCGCTACCGGCACGAGCTGGGCGAGTGGGGGGAGGAGGGCGCCTTCCTGCCCTACCGGGAGGGGCAGGGATGAGCCGGCGCTCGCTCTGGGAGCGGATCCTCGCCTCGCAGCTCTGGCGCTCGATCTTCCGCCACGGCTACGCGGACACGCCTCGCAACCGGGTGCTGCAGATCTCCTCCAACGTCTGGCTGCACCTGCACCCCACCAAGGTGCCACGCCACGCCGTGCGGTTCCGCTACACCTGGTGCGCCGGAGGGCTCTCCTTCCTGCTCTTCCTGGTCACCGTCGTCACCGGCGTGGTGCTGATGTTCTACTACCGGCCCACCGCCGAGTACGCCTACGCCGACATCAAGTACCTCGACTTCGACGTGCCCTTCGGGATGCTGATGCGGAACCTGCACCGCTGGGGCGCCCACGCGATGGTGGTCCTCGTCTGGCTGCACATGCTGCGGGTCTTCCTGACCGGCTCCTACAAGGCGCCGCGCGAGTTCAACTGGGTCGTCGGGGTGGGGCTGCTGGCGCTCACGCTGCTGCTCTCCTTCACCGGCTACCTGCTGCCCTGGGATCAGCTCGCCCTCTGGGCGGTCACGGTGGGCACGAACATGGCCCGGGCGGCCCCCTTCCTGGGGCACGAGGGGCCCTTCGGGGCCGAGCTGGGCGCGACCGCCCGCCACGATCTGCGCGCGCTCTTCACCGGCGGCTCGGTGGTCGGGCCGCCCACCCTGCTGCGCTTCTACGTCCTCCACTGCATCTTCCTGCCCCTCCTCGCCTCGCTCGGGATGGTCCTGCACTTCTGGCGGGTCCGGAAGGACGGCGGCATCTCGGGGCCCCTCTAGGCATGAGCGCTGGCGAGCGAAAGACGAGCGAGCTCCCCGACAGGGTGCACGCCTGGCCGCACCTGGTGAAGGTGGAGTTCATCGCGGCGCTGCTGATGCTCGCCTTCCTCCTGGCCTGGTCGATCCTGCTCGACGCGCCCCTGGAGGAGCCGGCCAACCCGGCGGTGACGCCCGATCCCTCCAAGGCCCCCTGGTACTTCGTGGGGTTGCAGGAGCTGCTGGTCTACTTCGACCCCTGGATCGCCGGGGTGCTGCTGCCGCTGATGATCCTCACCGGGCTGGTGGCCATCCCCTACGTCGACCGGAACCCGAAGGGGAACGGCGGCTACACCCTGCGCGAGCGCCCCTTCGCGCTGGCGGTCTTCCTCTTCGGGTTCCTCGGCCTGTGGATCGTGCCCATCGTGGTCGGGGCCCTCTTCCGCGGGCCGGGCTGGCACTTCTACTGGCCCTGGGAGACCTGGGAGGTGGGCCGGGCGGTGGCGGCCGCCAGCGTGGATCTGCCCTGGCTGCTCGGGGCGCGCGGCGCCGCGGCCCAGCAGGTGGTCGGGGGCGGGCTCGTCCTGGCCTGGCTCTTCCTCACCCTCGCCGGCCCCTGGTTGCTCTGGCGCCGCCGGCCCTTCTTCGTGCAGCTGGGGCTGCTGCGCTGGCTGGTGGTGGGCGTCCACCTCTCGGTGATGCTGGGGGTGGTGGTGAAGGTGGCGCTGCGCCTCCTCTTCTCGGTGAAGTACGTCTGGGTCACCCCCTGGTTCAGCCTATGACCCGCCCCGTCGAGCTCCAGAGCCGCACCCCCCACTTCTTCGCGGCGGCGCTCCTCCTGGCCGCGGTCACGGTCTGGGCCGTCCACGACGAGCTCGAGACCCGGCGGCCCTGGAAGGCGCACCAGCGCGCCTTCTTCGCGCTGGAGGTGCGGCGCGGGGCGGAGGGGCTGCCCTCCCGGGGCGGGGAGCGGCAGCCCGAGCTCTCGCAGATCTGGCTGCCCGAGCTGGACGTGGTGGACCGCTGCACCAGCTGCCACCTGGGGATCGACCGCCCCGACTACGGCGACCCCGAGGAGATCGTCGCCTTCGCCAACGAGGTGATGGACCGCGACGGCGAGGAGGCGGAGGTCGAGCGCCGCTTCGGCGTCCCCTGGGCGACGATCGAGGGGTGGATGGACGAGGCCGATCGCGGCGAGGTCCCGCGTCAGGAGGTGCCGCGGCTCTTCCGGTCGCACCCGCACCTCCAGGCGTTGATCCAGGACGCGCACCCCTTCGAGCGCTTCGGCTGCACCCCCTGCCACGAGGGCCAGGGTCCCCAGACGAAGGGGGTCGGGGGCTGGCTGGACGGCCGGCCCTTCGATCACGGCCGGAACGATCCGCATTGGGAGCGCCCGATGCTCTCGCTGGGCAGCGAGACCGAGCCGCCCTACGTCCAGGCGACCTGCCCGGACTGCCACGGCGACCTGCTGCGGCTGCCCTTCGCCGAGACCCTCCAGCAGGGGCAGGCGCTGGCGCGGACCCTGGCCTGCTGGGGCTGCCATCCGATCGAGGGGCTCTCCCCCGAGCGCCGGCGGGGCCCGACCCTGGAGCACCTGCGCGCCAAGACCACCCCCGGGTGGATCGCCGAGTGGCTGCGCCACCCCGCCGCCTGGCGGGAGGGCACCACCATGCCCAACCTCTGGCCGGAGGCGGTGGATGCCAGTCTGCCGGAGGGCGAGCGGGCGAGCTTCGCGGCCGGGCGCGCGAGCGAGGTCGAGGCCATCACGGCCTTCCTCTGGCAGCAGGCCCGGGGCGCCGAGGGCTACCTCGAGCCCGCGCCCCCCGCCGGGGAGGCCGCGCGCGGCCGGGCCCTGGTGGACACCCTTGGCTGCCGCGGCTGCCATGCGATCGAGCCGGACGATCCGCTGGTGACGGTGGACGGTTCCCGCAGGCGATCCCGGGCCCCCCGCCTCTCGGGGATCGGGGCCAAGACCTCCTACGCCTGGCTCTTTAGCTGGCTGCGGGGGCCCTCCCGGCTCTGGCCCGACGCCCGGATGCCGGACCTCCGCCTCGAGCCCGGGGAGGCGGCCGACCTCGCGGCCTACCTCGCGGGGCTGGGCGCGGAGGGGCGCCCACCGCCGCCGGAGGGGCAGGCCGACGCCGCCGACCCGGCGTCGCTCGCGGGGAGGGGAGAGGAGCTGGTGGCGCAGTACGGCTGCTTCGGCTGCCACGCGATCCGGGGCTTCGAGGAGCACCAGCGGGTCGGCCCCGACCTCTCGCGCTTCGGGGAGAAGCCGCCCCGGCAGCTCGCCTGGGGGGAGGTCGGGCCCACCGAGCGCAGCTGGCACACCTGGACGAGCACCAAGCTCACCGCGCCCCGGGCGTTTCGCACCGAGCGCATCGAGACCCGGATGCCGAGCTACGAGCTGGACGACGACGAGCTGCGCGCGCTGCTGGTCTTCCTGCGCTCCCGCCGGGCGCGGGAGCGGCCCCCGAGCCACCGCACCACCGACGATCCTCGACGCGCGGCGCTCGGGGCGGGGGAGGAGCTGATCCACGATCACAACTGCCGGGGCTGCCACCGGCTGGGAGGGGAGGGCGGGCAGATCCTCTCGCGCTACCTCGAGAACCCGAACCTGGCGCCGCCGACCCTCTTCAGCGTGGGGGCCAAGACCCGGCCGGACTGGCTCTTCCACTACCTGAAGGATCCCTCCCGCTTCCGGATCCGCCCCTACCTGACGCTGCGGATGCCGACCTTCGCCTGGCGAGAGGGGGAGGCGACCCGCCTGGTGGCCTACTTCAACGCGCTGGACGGCTCGACCTACCCCTACCTCGACGTCGTGCCCCAGACCGACGCCGACACCCTCGCGCAGGGGCAGGCGATGTTCGAGAAGCTGCGCTGCACCCAGTGCCACCTCACCTCGGCCACGATCCCGCCGAACACCGACCTGAAGGCGGTCGCCCCGAACCTCGCCAACGCCCACTTCCGCCTGCGCCCCGACTGGGTGCCGCGCTGGATCCACAACCCGGCCACCTGGCTCGAGGGCGCGCGGATGCCGACCTTCTGGCCCGATGGGCTCTCGCCCTTTCCCGAGCTCCTCGGGGGAGACGCGGATCGGCAGATGGAGGCCGTGAGGGATCACGTCCTCTCCATCGGCGCCGGCGGGGCGGGCCTCGGCGCGGACGCGGCCGGGCCGTGATCTGTGGCACATCGAGGGTGGGAGTGGGTAGGATAGCCCTGCTCGGGTGACCGACCGTCACTCACCCAAGGAGGGGAAGATGAGACAGCTCAACCTGACACTGCTCGCCGTGGTGATCTCCGGCCTGGCCATCGGCTGCGGCCCCGACCTGCGCGACTTCGAGGAGATCGAGGCCGCCTTCGAGAACCCGTCCGGGGAGGTCTCCGCCTCCACCATGCCCCTGCTGATGGGCGACGGCCTGACGGCGGGCACCGCCAACGGCCTGGGGAACCCGGCCGCGGGCTTCGACTCCACCGGCACCCTTCAGTTCGCCCTCTCCCAGGCCAGCCAGGCCCTCGGGAGCCGGCGGGACTACCTGGTGGAGAACTGCAACACCAACGTGAAGCTGACCCGGTCCTTCGAGCCGGAGAAGATCATCGTCGATTGCACGGATCCGGCCAACGATCCCACCGGCAAGCTCGTCCTCGAGTTCGTCTGGGACAACGAGGAGATCGTCGCCATCTACATCCGCTTCGACACCTGGTGCGACTCCACCGGGGACTGCATCGACGGCTGGCTCGGCTTCAAGACCCAGACCTCGGGCTCGGTCGGCGCGGGCCTCTCCCAGACCTTCATCCTGGCCGCCAAGCTGGAGCACACCTCCTCGGCGGGCGAGGTGGACTCCATCGAGTACGCCATCCGCGAGGTGCTCACCGACACCACGGCGGCGATCGAGATCCTCGTCTACGTCGACGAGGGCGGCGTGAAGGCCGAGTTCGTCCTCTCGGCGATGGTCTCGCCCGAGGGAGGATCCCTGGAGATCCGGGGCGCCAACGGCAGCTTCACCTGCAGCTACACCGCGGACGGTGAGTCCGGGGAGTGCACCGCCACCGGGACCGGGGGCGGCACGGTGACCTGGTCGGCCTCCGCCGGCTAGGAGAGCAGGGCGGGGTGGGGCGCCTCTTCGAGGGCTCCACCCCGGCCGCCGCCCTAGGGCATCACGAAGTAGGGGTCCTTCGGCCGCACGCAGATCACGGTGCAGGGGGCGCGCCGGACCACCTTCTCGGTCTGGCTGCCCACCAGGACCTTCTGCATGTCGTCCCGGCCGTGGCTGCCCATGATGATGACGTCCGCCGAGAGGTTCGCCGTGATCTTGAGGATCTCCTCCCACGGCTTACCGCTGGCGACCCGGCAGTGGTAGTTGCGCAGCTTCTTCTTCTCGGTCTCGGCCATCTTCTCGAGCTCGGCCAGGACCAGCCCCTCCATCCGCTCGAGCTCGGCGTCGACCTTCTGGGCCAGGTTGCGGCCCACGAAGGAGAGTCGGTTGGTCTGCTCGAAGACGTGGAAGAGGTAGAGCTCCGAGGGGACCTTCTGGATGTAGTCGACGGCGAAGTCGAGGGCGGACCGGCTGCACTCCGAGAAGTCGATCGGCACGATCACCTTCTGCCGCCGCCGCTGGCGGCGATCGACCTCACCGGTGGTCTGGTACCGGGGGGCCTTCTTGGTGGTCTTCTTGGCCGCCGCCTTCTTCTTCGTCGCCCGTGTCGCCATCAATCAATGTCCTCGTTTTCGAAATCGTCGCCGTCGTCATCGTCGTCCAGGTCGTCATCGTCGTCGTCGTCGTCGTCGTCGTCGTCGAGATCGTTGTCGTCGTCCCGGTCTTCGTCCTCTTCCTCGTCCACGGGCGGGTCGTCGTCGTAGCCCGTCTTCCCGTAGCCCTCCTCGGCCATCACCTCGACGGCGCGATCGTCATCATCGTCCTCTTCTTCCTCATCGTCCACCTCGGTCTCCTCGTCGTCCGGAGGATCCTCGGGGGGCTCGGCGAGGGGCGGGCGGCGGAGGGCCGCCGTGGAGGCGCGGGGCGCCGAGGACTCGACGTACTCGCGGGGATCCGCACCGCACTTCGGGCAGGTCGGCACCGGGCGGTGCAGGTCGTAATACTTGGCGCCACACTCGTGGCAGACGTGCTTCTTCCCGAGATCCTTGCGGGTTCCGCTGGTCGGCATGGGGCCCTCCTGATGACCGTGGACCTCCCCCTGGAGCCCCGCGAGGCAGTGGCCCAGCGCGATCCACGGGAAGCGGAGGGTAGATAGAGCAGGAGATTGGCCCGAGTCAAGCACCGTCAAGGTCTCCGTCAAGACCTGCAAGTCCTTGAAATCGCGGGGGCCGTCCACTACTCTCCGACCGCGAAACGACCCGGCTCCGAGGGGCGGAGCGAGGTCCCGCATAAGGGTTCCTCTATGAACCAGCGAGCACCGATTGGTCAGATCCTCGCCGACCTGGGCGCAGTGAGCGAAGAACAGCGCAGTGAGGCCGCGCGCCAGTCTCCGGAGCGGCCGACGCGCTTCGCCTCCAAGCTCCTCCAGGCGAGGGCCGCCCTCGAGGCCGATCTCGTCGAGGGGCTGGCCGTCCAGAAGGGGGTGCCCGGCCTGGATCTCTCTCAGAGCGTGATCGACCTCCTGTCGCTGGACGTCGTGCCCCGGCAGATCGCCGAGGAGTCGACCTTCCTGCCGGTGGCCATCGACGAGCACCACCTCTACCTGGCGATGGCCAACCCGGACGATCGTCAGTTGCAGGACGAGATCCAGTTCGCCACCGGCCGAACCGTCATCCCCTACGTCGCCCTGCAGTCCGTGCTGCGGGAGATGGTCCCGGCGGCCTACGACACCCGGGCCACGGGCTCGGCGCTGCTGCCCGGAGAGAGGGCCTCGGCCAGCGAGGCCCACCTGGAGCTGATCGTTCCCGGCGCGAGGGACTCCGACGAGGTGGAAGAGGAGATCATCGCCATCACGGTCGATCTCGAGGACGAGCCCCTCGACCTCTCCGAGGACATCGAGGTGGAGGAGCCCCTCGAGGCCTCGGGCAGCTCCGGCCCGAAGGTGCTGGTGGTGGACGACGAGGAGGAGATCCAGAACCTCCTCACCTCCGCGCTCGTCTCCGGCGGCTACCGGGTCGAGACCGCGGGGAGGGGCCTGGAGGCCCTCCAGAAGGTGAAGACCTTCGAGCCGGACGCGGTGATCCTCGACGCGATGCTCCCCGAGGTCCACGGCTTCGAGATCTGCCGGAAGATCCGCTCCTCGAAGCGCTTCGGCCACGTGCCGGTGATCATGATCTCCGCCATCTACCGCGGCTGGCGCTACGCCCAGGACGTGACGGAGGTCTACGGCGCCACCGACTTCCTCGAGAAGCCCTTCCGCCTCCCGGATCTCCTCCGGCGGCTCAAGGCCGCGCTCGAGGGAGCGAAGCCCGTCCCCGAGGCCGGCGAGGAGGCCCGGGAGAGGGCGACCCGCGCCTACCGTCGAGGGGTCGGGCTGCTCAAGGTGGGCAAGGTCGAGGGCGCCATCGAGGCCTTCCAGGAGGGCCTCGCCGCCGACCCCTTCGCCCCCTCCCTGCACTTCAGCCTCGGTCGGGCCACCCAGATGAAGGGTGACGTCTTCGGGGCGATCTCCTCCTACGAGAAGGCCGTCGAGCTGAAGCCGGATCTCCACCCCGCCCTGAAGTCGATGGCGCTGCTCTACGAGAAGCAGGGCTTCCGCCGCAAGGCGATCGAGCTGTGGGAGCGCGCCCTCCCGGTCTCCCCCGACGCCGAGGCCCGGACGCTGGCCCGGGACCACCTGCTGCGGCTGCTCGAGGCGCCGGCCGGCCGACCGAGCGCCGACGAGTGATGCGATCCGCATGAAGTTTCGCTGCGAGTCCTGCGGACAGAAGTACTCCCTCCCGGACGAGAGGGTCGCCGGCAAGACGCTGAAGATCCGCTGCCGCAAGTGCGGGCAGACCCTGCGGATCACCGGCAAGCCGCTGGCCGCGCCGGCGCCGACCCTGGAGGAGGAGCAGGAGGCCACCCGGGCGATGCCCGCCTCCCAGCTGAAGGCCGCGCTGAGCCAGACGCGCGAGAGCAGCGGCGTGGTCCGCGGCCTCGCCCCCGAGGGTACCCGCCGCGCCTCGGGGACGGAGCCCGGTGGTGCCGCGACGCCGCCGCCACCGCCGGCCTCGGCGCTGGAGGCCTCGTCGGTCGAGGCGCCCGCGGAGGCCTGGTTCGCCGTCATCTCCGGCAAGCAGGAGGGCCCGATGGATCTCGCGGCCCTGCGCGCCGCGGTGGTGGCGGGGAGGATCGGGCGGAAGACCTACGTCTGGAGCGAGGAGATCGACGACTGGCGGCCCATCGCCAGCGTCCCCCGGCTGCGGCCGCTCCTCGACGAGGTGGAGCCCCCTCCGCCGCCCGCCGGCCCCCACGTCGCGGCGGGCACCCTGCAGATGCGCAGCGAGGAGATCGCCGCCGCCGAGGCCGACGCCCGCGCGAAGGCCTCCGGCCTGCCGGAGGGCGCCGACGCGAGCCTCGCCGCCGCCATCGAGCAGGCGACCGAGGCGGCGCTGGCCGGCGGCTTGGACGAGGCGCCGGAGGGCGACCCCTCGGAGGGTCCCTGGGCCGAGACCGAGGCCGAGTCCGAGGACATCCCGATCTCCAGCTTCGAGGACTCCATCCCACCCGGTCAGGATGCGATCGGGGAGGCGCTCGAGGAGGAGGAGGAGGTCGACCCCTTCGCCGCGGTGCCCGACGGCCCCGAGGTGAAGGAGCCCCGGGAGACCACCGAGATGTTCATCCTGGCCTCCGGGGTGAACAAGCGGCGTAGCCCGATCCGGATCGCGGCGGCGCTCCTGGCCCTCGTGGGCTTCCTCGGCGGGATGGGCTACCTGCTCACCCTCGGCGGCGTCGACCTGAAGGGCCTGGTCCCGGGGAGGAGCAAGAGCGAGGACCGGGGGACCCGCGAGGCGGGGCCGGTGGACGAGGAGCGGGCGCAGCGCATCCGGGAGCAGATGCTCGGAGCGGACAAGCCGCCCCCCGCCGAGACCTCCACGGGGGGAGCGCTGCGGATCACCGCCCGGCGCCCGAAGGAGGCGGCCGATCCCGTCGGGGACGAGCCGGTCAAGGAGAAGGAGGAGCGCAAGGTCGAGGAGCTCAGCGCGGCCGACAAGGCCGCGGTGGCCGCCCTCTACGGGGAGCGCAAGACCCAGGTCCAGATCAAGGTGAAGGCCAAGGACTCGAAGGAGGGGGTCGACTCGGTCGAGAGCCCCATCGAGCCGGAGGTGGTGGCGCGGAAGATCGGGGAGTCGAGCAAGGCCTTCCAGAGCTGCGTGCAGCAGGAGCTGCGCCGCAACCCGGGCTTCGCCGGTGGGCGGGTCACGCTCACCGTCACCGTCCTGCCCAGCGGGATCGTGAGCTCGGCGGCCATCAGCGACAAATCGATCCATGTGTCAGACGTAGGGGTCTGTATCCGACGCTCGATCAAGCGGGCGGTCTTCCCCAGCTACGGGGGAGATGGGCCCGTGGACTTCGAGGTTCCCCTCGTACTCTCCACTGGATACTGACCATGCACACCGACCCCCGAGCCCCTGGAACCGCCGCCGTCCTCTCCCTCGTCGTTCCGGGGGTCGGGCAGATCTACAACGGTGACTTCCTCCGGGGCATCTTCTGGCTGATCATCACGCCGGGCTTCTGGATCGGCAGCGGCGGGCTCCTGGGCTGGGTCTGCCACCTGGTGGCGGCCTACACCGCCTACCACCGGGCCGACGCTCACCGCTGACGCCTTTGCCGCGCGGCAGCCCCCGTATAGGATGCCGCGCTGATGGGGATCGCCGGCTCCGAACTACAGCGGGAACTGCAGGACGAGGGCCGGCTCGCCGCCCACCTCGAGCGCCTGGAGACCGAGGAGCGCTTCGAGAGCCTCTTCCAGTCGCTGGAGGAGATCGCGCGGATCCACCCCGACCCGCAGAGGGCCGCCGCCTTCGCCCGGCGCGCCGCCCGGCTCGCCCGGGATCGCCTGGGCGCGAGCGACCAGAGCCTGGCCACCAGCCAGCTGGCCCTCGAGCGGGATCCGAGTGACGCCGAGGCCTGGGGGCTGCTGGCCGAGCTCTTCCGCTCGACGAACCGGTGGCCCGAGCTGGTGGAGGCGCTGGTGCGCCTCGGGGAGATCGCCCCCGAGCCGGCGCTGCGCGCCGAGTACTTCGCCGAGGCCGCGGACCTCGCCGAGCGTGAGCTGGAGGATCTGGGGCGCGCCCACCGCCTCTACCTGCGCGCCCTGCGCGCGCTCCCGCCCTGGCTGGGGTCGGGGCAGGCCGCCGCGCGGCTGCTGGCCAGCGAGAGCCGGGCTCGCCGGATCGAGGCCTGGCTCCGGGAGGAGGTCTCGGCCCTCGGTGCGTCCGGCGCGGCCGGGTCCGATCTGCGGCGGGCCGATCTCCTCCTCAACCTGGGCAGGGTGTGGGTCGTCGATCCCGCGCGGCGCGAGGGCGCCGTGGAGAGCCTGCTCACGGCCGCCGAGCTGACCGACTCGGTGGGGCAGGTGGCGCTGCAGCTCCTCGGCGGGCTGCACACCCTGGAGGAGGGCTGGCGCGACCTCTTCGACCTCCTCCTGGTCGAGGCCGAGACCCAGATCGAATCCGAGCCCCGGGTGGCGGTGGAGAACCTCCACCGCGCCGCGGAGGCCGCCCTGGAGGCGCCGGCCGACCTGCACCGGGCGAAGCGGGCCCTCAAGACCATCCTGGGGCTCCACCCCGAGGACACCCGCGCCGCCGACGCGATGGTGGCCGCCCTGGCGCAGGAGGGCCGGCACCGCGAGGCCATCTCCCTGCTGGTCGATCTGGCCCGGGTCGTCGAGGGGCCGCCGGCGGCGCTCTATCTGATCCGCGCCGGCATCATCGAGCTCGCCCGCTTCGGCGACCGGGCCGCCTCCCTCGTGCACTTCGAGGAGGCGCTGCGCCGGGACGTCACCTCCCAGGCCGCGACCCACCTCGAGGAGGCCTACCGGGACATGGGGCGCTGGCGCGATCTCGCCCGGGTGATGCTGGCGACCGTCGAGGGCCGAGAGGTCGACGCCGAGGTCCTCGAGCGGCTGCGGGAGATCGGCCGCATCCTCCGGGACGAGGCCGGCGACATCTCGGCGGCGGTCGAGGTCTACCGGAGGATCACCGCCCACGACGCGATGGACGACGAGGCGATCGAGTTCTTCCGGGACTTCCACGAGCGCCTGGATCGCGACGCGCCGGCGATCGATCTGCGGGCCCGGGAGGCCCGGACGCAGACCGATCGCGTCTCCCGGATCGCCAAGCTCTGCGAGGCCGCCGAGGCGGCGGTGAGGCTGGGCAGCCCGGCGCGGGCCCGCTCCTACTTCGAGGCGGCCCGGGCCGAGAACCCGGACGACCGGAAGGTGCGGGATCGCTACTTCGAGGTCCTGCGCCAGTGGGGCGACTACGGCGATCTCCTCGACGCCCTCGAGCGCGAGCGGGCGCGGGTCGGCCAGGACGCGAACGCCTGGGCGCAGCTGAGCCTGATGGAGGCCGAGCTCGTCTACCGGGGCCTCGGGCGCCTGGATCAGGCCGTGGCGATCTACCGCGCCGTCGCCGCGGGCGAGGGGCCGGCCGCCGAGGCCGCCCAGCTCCACGTCGCGGCCCTCGAGCGAGCCCTGGAGGCGGCGACCTACCGCGGGCCGGCCACCGAGACCCCGGCCGAGGCGGGCGCCACGCTCCCCGAGGAGGCGCCCGAGGATCGGGTCGCCATCGAGGTGGGCGACACCGCCTGGAGCGACGAGCCGGCGGCCTACCAGGAGGAGGCGCTCCCCGATCCCGCGCAGCTCCTGGAGGCGGCCCGGGAGAGCCAGCGCGAGGGGCGCTCCGAGCAGGCCCTCGAGCAGGCGATGCAGGCCATCCAGGCGAGCCCCGCCGAGGCCGACGACGAGGTCGGGCTGGCGGCCCGGGAGCTGGCCGCGGATCTCCTGCTCGGCGAGCTGGACGACCGCGCCGAGGGCCTCGATCGCCTCGCCGAGCTCGGCCGGGACCGCCGCCTCCCCCTGGGCACCCGCCGCCGGATCAACGAGGCGCGGGTGCGGATCCTCGAGCGGGACGTCGACGAGGGAGGGGCGCGGGACCGGGCCCTGGCCGACGCGCTCGCGGACGCGGCCGCGGTGGCCGATTCCCCCGAGGGATCGCGCCGCCTGCTCTACCGGCGGGCTCGCCTGCTGGGCAAGCGGCCGGACGCCTGGCGGGTGGCCGCCGACATCCTGAACACCCTGCTCCTCGACGAGCCGGAGAGCGCCGCGATCCTCGAGGCCCTGGCCGAGATCTACGAGCGGGAGGAGCAGTGGACCCTGCTCTCGCGGGTCTTGAGCCGGCGCGCCGAGCTCGCCCGCAGCGACACGGAGGCCGCCGAGATCTACGCCCGCCTCGCCGACGTGGCCGCCGACGGCAGCTCGGATCCGGAGGAGGCCGTGCAGTGGCTCCGGCACGCCCTCGAGCGCTGCCCGGGGCACCGCCCGGCCCTGGTCACGCTCGCCCGGCTGGCGAAGGACGTCGGGGACGACGAGGCCCGTGAGCAGGCGCTGCGGGCCTGGCTGGCCATCGAGACCGAGCACGAGACCCTGCCCTCCCTGCACTACGCCCTGGGCGAGACCCTGGAGGCGAGCGGACGGGTGGACGAGGCCCACACGGCCTTCCGCCGGGCGGGGGAGGGCTCCCCGGGCTCGGCCGCCGCCTGGGCGGGGATGCTGCGCACCGCGCGGGCGATGCCCGATCCCGGCGGGCGCGCCGACGCCCTGGCGGGCTGCGCCGCGATGGCGCCGAGCCCCTCCGAGCAGGCGAGGGTGGAGGCGGAGCTGGGGCGCTTCCTCCTGCAGGTGGTCGGTGACGCCGGCCGCGCCCGGGAGGCCGTGCGCCGGGCCCTCGACGCCGACGACAGCAACCTCGAGGCGCTCACGGTGGCCCGCCTCCTGGCGGAGCGGGATCGCGACGCGCCCGGCGTCGTGGCCGACTACCTGCGGCGCGAGCTCTGGGTCAGCGACGATCCGGATGAGGCCGCCGAGCGCTTCACCGAGCTGGGCAGCCTGCACGCCGGGCCGCTCGACGACACGAATCAGGCCATGGCCTACTTCCGGCAGGCGCTGGAGGTCAGCCCGGATCTCCCCCGGGCGCTGGCGGGGCTCGCCCGCCTCCACCTCGCCCGGGACGAGGGGGCCGCCGCCACGACCCTGCTCCATCGGCTCCTCGAGCTGGAGGAGGCCCCCGGCGGAGTCCGCGCCTGGGCGGCCGGAGAGATCGGCAAGTGGCACGAGTCCCACGGGGACTTCAACGCGGCCATCGACTCCTACCGCCAGGCGACCCGCCTCGACCGGGAGGCCGCCGCCAGCTTCCAGGCGCTGGCCCGGCTCGGAGGCAAGCTCGGCGACGACTCCGAGACCCACGAGGCGCTGGCTCAGATCTGCTCCCTCGGGGAGCGGGGCGTGGCCGGGGCACCGACCGGGGCCGCCCTCACCGAGGCCTACGCTCGCCTGGGGACGGTCCGGCGGCGGCTCGGCGATCGGCGGGGCGCCATCGAGGCCTACCGCCGCGCCCTCGAGCGCGACGCGGTCCACCGCGAGGCGCTGCGGGCGCTCTCGGTCCTCTACGAGATGGACCGAGAGCTGCTGGCCGCCGCCGAGATGCGCGAGCGGGCGGCCGAGCTGATCCCCGACCGCCTGCTGCGCGCGGCGGCCCTCGGCGCCGTGGGGGGCTTCTACCGCGACCGGGTGGGGGACCTGCGCCAGGCGGCCACCGTCTTCCAGCGCGCCATCTCCCTGGCGCCCGACGAGGTCACCTACCACGCCGGGGCGCTGGCCATCGCTCGCAGGCTCGGCCGGATGGGCGACGCTCGCGCCGCCGCGCTCGAGTGCGTGCGGCTCACCGACGACGGCCGGGCGGCCGCCGAGTATCTCTGCACCGCCGCCGCCTGCGCCGAGGCCGAGGGGGATCCCGCCGGGGCGCTCTCCCTGGCCCGGGTCGCCCTCGAGCGGGACCCCGGCTGCGAGGCGGCCCTGGAGCGGCTCCTCGAGGCCGGCAGCGTCGATCCGGCGGATCGCGAGGGCGACGAGCTCCTGCTGCGTGCGGTGGAGGCCGCCGGTGAGGACGCCCAGGCGGTGCGCTGGCTGACCCAGCTCGCCCGCCGCCGTCAGGATCGGGGCGACGCCGTCGGCGCGGCCGAGGCCATCGCGCTGGCGATCGGCCGCAAGCCGGACGACCTCACCCTCCAGAACGCCCTGGCCAGCGGCGCCCCGCCTCCCCCGGCGGCGGCCACGGCGGCCCTGAAGGCCCTCGAGGGGCTCCTGCTGGAGGCGCCGACCCGCGTGCCGACCCTCCTGGCGGTCGAGTCCCTGGCAGAGGCGCGTCACGACGTGGACCGGGCCTACCTGGTCGGCGCCTTCCTCGAGCTCGGGCGCGCCGCGCCGGCCGCGGTGAGCGAGCGCCACCAGGCCCTCAAGGCCCGCCTGCCCCAGGATCCCCGGGGCAACCTCGGCCAGGTGGAGCGGGACGCGCTCGCGCCTTCCGGATGGGCGGCGCGAGAGCGCTTCTACGCCCGCTGCGAGGAGATCGCCCTGGCCAGCGATCCCGGAGATCGGCTCCTGCGCTGGGCCCCGGTGGAGTATCGGGCCGCCGAGCCCGCGTGGCAGGCGGAGGTCGATCGTCTGGCCGCGGCCCTGGGCCTCGAGTCCCGGGCGCTGGGCATCGGCGACGCCGGTCTGGGGGTGCGGGTGCTGCCGGACGCCGGGGTGGTGGTCGTGGGCTCCGACCTGCTCCGCGACCGGGCCGCCGCGGAGGCGCGCTTCACCCTGGCCTTCGCCCTCTCCATGGCCTCCCCCGGCCGCCGCTGGGCCAGCGCGACCCGCGACCCCCTCGCCGGGCTGGTGTCGCTGCGGCGGTGGGCGGCGCAGGAGGCCAACGAGGTCGAGGCCGCCGGGCTCCAGGCCCGCCTCGGCGAGAGCGCGCAGCAGGAGCTCCAGCGCGTGCTCCCGTCCTCGCCCCCCGAGCCGCGGATCGATCTCACCACCTGCGTGGTCCTCTCCTCCCTGCTCGGCCTGGCCGTCGCCGGCGACGTCATCGGCGGCCTGAGCGCGGCGATGCGCCTGGTGGCGCCCGGCGTGCCGCTGCCGGCGGACATGGCCTCCCTCGGCGCGCTGGTCAGCGACCGACCCCTCCTCGGACGGGTCCTTGGGCTCGTGCACGGCGAGCCCTTCCTGGCGGCCCGGCGGGCGCTGGGCCTGGCCATCGTGGATTGACAGGCGGGTCGAGCGCCTCCTACCTTGCCCGCGCCCATGTATCTCGGTCGCGTCATCGGCAACTGCGTCGCCACTCGGAAGGTCCCGGGCCTGGAGGGCAAGAAGCTCCTCCTGGTCCAGCCCCTCGATCCCAGGGGGGAGCCCCAGGGCACCGCCGAGGTGGCGGTGGACACGGTCCAGGCCGGCCTCGGCGACCACGTGTACCTGGTGGGAAGCCGGGAGGCGGCGGTGGCCCTCGACCCCTGGTTCGTTCCGGTCGACGCCGCGATCGTCGGGATCGTCGACTCGGTGGACGCCAGCTACGAGGGCGGCGGCCCCGATCCCTTCGTCCGGGGTTCCGGCGAGTGAAGCTCTGCCGCGTCCTGGGGCCGGTGGTGGCCACCAAGAAGCACCCCGCCTGGGAGGGCATGGCGCTCCTCTGCGTCCAGCCCCTCGACGAGAAGGGCGAGGCGAGCGGCGCGGCCTTCCTGGCCGTCGATCGCGCGCAGGCCGGGGAGGGTGACGTCGTCCTGGTGCTCTCCGAGGGCACGGGGGTGCGGCAGATCATCGGCAATCCCCAGGGGCCGATCCGCTCGGCCATCGTCGGGATCGTCGACGAGGTCCACGTGCCGTGAGCGGGGAGTCCCTCTGCGCCTACTCCCGCCTGGTCTGGGAGCGGGGCTGGGTCGCCAACCACGACGGCAACCTCTCCCTGCGCATCGGCGCGGATCGCTACCTCGCCACGCCGACGGCCTTCTCCAAGCGGAGCATCGCGCCGGCGGACCTGGTCACCGTCGACGGGGCCGGCACCGTGCTGGAGGGGACGAGGAAGGTCTTCTCGGAGTGGAACCTCCATGCGGCGGCCTTCGATCTGCGGCCCGACGCCATGGCCGTGATCCACGCCCACCCCCCCCACGCGACGGCGGCGGGCCTGACCGGCCTCTCGCTGGAGCGCCTGCCCCTGCCGGAGGCGGTCGTCTCCCTGGGCCGGGTGCCCACCGCGCGCTTCGTCGCCCCCGGGCCCGAGTCGGCCGCCGAGGTGCGGCGCCTGATCGTCGAGCACGACGTGATCCTCCTGCCCGGGAACGGGCTCCTCGCGGTGGGGGACGATCTCGAGATGGCCTACCTGCGGGTGGAGCTGGCCGAGCACCTCGCGCGCATCCTCACCATCGCCCGTCAGCAGGGCCGGGCGGCCCGCCTGGATCCCGCCCTCGAGGAGGCCATGCTGCAGAAGCGCACGGCGGCCGGGCTGGGACCCGCCGGCCGGGCGGCGAAGGGGAAGGCGGCCCCGGCGGGGGCGCCGAGCCGGGAGGCGGTGGCGGCCCGGGTGGCCGTCCGCACCGGCGACGCGCGCCTCGCCGCGCAGATCACCGACGAGGTGATGCGGCGGCTCGCCACCAAGTAGGGGAGCGCGGCCCTAGTGGCCGTAGGCGATCTGCCCGAGGGTCTCGTAGAGGCCCTTCGGGGTGTGGAAGCGGAAGTGGTAGCGCCCGAAGCTCACCACGCAGCGGTCGGGCACGATCACCGACTCGCTCTTCTTGAGGCGGTGCCCGTTGACGAAGGTGCCGTTCGTCGAGCCCGCGTCGGTGAGGTAGAACTCGCTGCGGTCCCGCGACCAGGTGAAGTAGGCGTGGAACTTCGAGACCTTGGGGTAGGGCAGCACGATGTCGTTGTTCCGGGTCCGCCCGACCCCCACCCGGTCGGAGAAGACCCCGTCGGGGGCCTTGCTGACCGGCACCACCGCCAGGTCGGCGTCGGTGGAGAGCCCCACCGCCAGCTCCATGCGGGTCGCGTGGGGATCGGTGAGGCCGGTCTTGAAGGAGCGCGCGCTCTCCTCGCCCGAGTCCTCCGGCCGGTGCAGGAGCACCGGATCGGGGAAGGTCGTCAGGAAGCTCTCGAGGGAGTGCTCCTTCCGGTCCTGCACGAGGTCCGCCAGCCGCTTCACCCGGGGAAAAGTATCACGACTGGAGGACCGGGGGAGGCCCCCCCAGGGTGCGGGGCTCGCTTGACAGGCACCGGTCCGCCGCCTACAGACCCCTTCCATGTCCATGGACCTCGATCGACTGGTGGATGAAGTCACGCGCGAGGTGAAGGCCCGGCTGATGCAGGCCTCGCCGGCCCCGGCCTCTGCCTGCTCGTCGGGCTCGGAGTGCGAGGCCACGGCCTCCCAGTGCAGCGGCAGCGGCCACTGCCACGTCCGGAAGACCCGCGTGATCCGGGCCATGCAGCAGCTCGGCGCGACGCGCTTCTCGGCGCAGCCCGGCACCGGCCGCTCGGACGCCGACATCGCGCGCGCGATCGACCACACCCTCCTCAAGCCCGACACCGACCGCGAGTCCCTCCAGCGGGTCTGCGACGAGGCCAAGCAGTACGGCTTCGCCACGGTCTGCGTGAACGCGTCGAACGTCGCCTTCGTGGCCCGCTGCCTCGCCGGCTCGCCGGTGAAGGCCATCGCCGTCGTCGGCTTCCCCCTCGGCGCGATGACCGCGACCGCCAAGGCCTTCGAGGCCCGGGAGGCGGTCCGCTCCGGCGCCCGCGAGATCGACATGGTGATCAACATCGGGGCCCTCAAGAGCCGGGACTACGCCCTGGTCCTCGAGGACATCGCCGCGGTGGTGGACGCCTCCAAGCCCTACCCGGTGAAGGTGATCCTCGAGACCTCCTCCCTGAACCACGACGAGAAGGTGATCGGCTGCGCGCTCTCCAAGGCCGCCGGCGCCGCCTTCGTGAAGACCTCGACCGGCTTCGGGGGTGGCGGCGCCACCGTCGAGGACGTCGAGCTGATGCGGCGGATCGTCGGCCCCGAGATGGGCGTGAAGGCCTCCGGCGGCGTGCACAACGCGGACGACGCCCGGGCGATGTTCAAGGCCGGCGCCGACCGCATCGGCGCCTCGGCCAGCGTGGCGATCGTCACGGGCCAGAAGACCAAGAGCAAGGGCTACTAGCGCGGATCCGGGCGCTTCTGCCCGGGGGGCTCGCGTGGTAAGCAGCCTCTCGTGCGTGCCTACGACCTGATTCTCGAGAAGCGCGAGGGTGAGGAGCTCTCCGACGACGAGCTGAAATGGCTCGTCGACGCCTACACCCGCGGCGAGATCCCCGACTACCAGATGGCCTCCCTGCTCATGGCCATCTTCTTCCGCGGCATGTCCGGTAGGGAGCTGGCCACCTGGACCAGCGCCATGCTGCACTCCGGGGAGGTCGTGGACCTCTCGGAGGTCCCCGGGCGGAAGGTCGACAAGCACTCCACCGGCGGGGTGGGGGACAAGGTCTCCCTCTGTCTGGCGCCGATCGTCGCGGCTTGCGGCGTGCCGGTGCCGATGGTCAGCGGCCGGGGCCTCGGCCACACCGGCGGCACCCTCGACAAGCTCGAGGCCATCCCCGGCTTCCGGGTCGATCTGGGCATCGAGCGCTACAAGGAGATCGTCGCCGAGCACGGCCTCTGCCTCATCGGGCAGACCGAGACCCTCGCGCCGGCGGACCGCAAGCTCTACGCGCTGCGGGACGTGACCGCGACGGTGGAGTCGATCCCCCTCATCTCCTCGTCGATCCTCTCCAAGAAGCTGGCCGAGGGCATCGACGCCCTGGTGCTCGACGTGAAGGTCGGCAAGGGCGCCTTCATGAAGACCCGCGAGCGGGCCGAGGAGCTCGCCCGCACCATGGTCGAGCTGGGCACCCGGATGGGCAAGCAGGTGGTGGCCCTCCTCACCGCGATGGACGAGCCCCTGGGCCTGGCGGTGGGCAACGCCCTGGAGACCCAGGAGGCCATCGACCTCCTGCACGGGCGGGGGCCGGCGGACCTCGACGAGATCAACTTCGCCCTCGCCGCCCAGATGCTGGTGCTGGGCGAGGTGGCGGACGACCTCGAGGCCGGCGAGGCGAAGGCCCGGGCGGCCGTCGCCGACGGCTCGGCCCTCGAGTGCTTCCGGCGCCTGGTCGAGGCCCAGGGGGGAGACCCGCGGGTGGCCGACGACCCCGGGGTGCTGCCCTCGGCGCAGTTCGGGGAGCCGGTCACCGCGACCCGCACCGGCGTGGTGCAGGGCATCGACGCCCTGAAGGTTGGCGTGGCGGCCATGAAGATCGGCGCGGGCCGGGCCACCAAGGAGAGCGTGATCGATCCGGCGGTGGGCGTGATGCTCCGCAAGAAGACCGGCGACACCGTCAAGGCGGGCGAGGTCCTGGCGGTCATCCACGTGAACGACGAGTCCAAGATCGACCAGTGCGCCGCGGAGGTGCAGGAGGCCTACCTCCTCGGTGACGAGCCGCCCCCCCGGACGCCTCGCATCCTCGATCGCATCGTCGCGGAGAGGGCATGAGCCGCGGGGTCGCCGCGCCCCCCCGGCGGGGTCGGTGGCTGCTCTCCCTCCGCCAGGCCCTGGGCCTGGCGCTGATCTCGGGCCTGCTGCTCCTCGCGCTGGGGGCCCGGGCGCAGGAGGAGGCCGCCCCCACCGAGACCCCGGTCGCCGAGGCTGCGCCCGCCGAGGCTGCGCCCGCCGAGGCTGCGCCCGCCGAGGCTGCGCCCGCCGAGGCCGCGCCCGCCGAGGCGCCGCGCTCCCTCGCCACCCTCGTCGAGCGGCCCGAGACCGTGGACTGGGGCGGCCGCGTCATCTCCCTCCTCGGGCTCTTCGCCCTGCTGGGGATCGCCTGGCTCCTCTCCAGCCACCGCCGCCTGGTCCCCTGGCGGGTGATCGCCTGGGGGGTGGCCCTGCAGCTCCTCCTCGGGGTCTTCGTCATCCGCACCGACGCCGGGAAGCGCCTCTTCGCCTTCCTCAACCAGGTGGTGATGCGCCTGCAGGTCTTCATCGACGAGGGCTCGGGCTTCCTCTTCGGCGACTACCTGACCATGCGCTTCAGCTTCGTGCTGAACGTGCTGCCCACCATCATCTTCTTCTCCTCGCTGATGACCGTCCTCTACCACCTGGGGCTGATGCAGCGGCTGGTCCACGGCGTGGCGTGGGTGATGCAGCGGACGATGCGGACCTCCGGCTCCGAGACCCTCTCGGCGGCGGCCAACATCTTCGTCGGGCAGACCGAGGCGCCCCTGCTGGTGAAGCCCTTCGTGTCGACCATGACCCGCTCGGAGCTCATGGCGGTGATGACCGGCGGCTTCGCCACGGTGGCCGGCGGCGTGATGATGGCCTACGTGGCGATGCTCTCGGGGATGTTCCCCGACATCGCCGGCCACCTCATCGCGGCCAGCGTGATGAGCGCGCCGGCGGCGCTGGTCGTCGCCAAGGCGATGATCCCGGAGACCGAGGTCTCCCGGACCGCCGGGAGCCTCCAGCTCGAGATCGAGCGCCCCGACGTCAACGTCATCGACGCCGCGGCGCGGGGCGCCGGCGAGGGCCTGACCCTGGCCCTCAACGTCGGCGCGATGCTCCTGGCCTTCATCGCCCTGGTCGCGCTGCTCAACGCCCTGCTCGGGCTGCCCGCCGGCTGGCACAACGACGGCCTCTGGGCGGAGATCCTCGAGCACCTGAAGGCCTCGGCCACGGTCGTCCCTGCGGGCTGCGAGGCCCCGAAGGACTTCGGTGCCCTGCAGGCCTGCCTCGCCCAGGTGCAGGGCGGGCTGCCGCCGGAGCTGGCCGACCAGGCCCTCTGGACGCCCTTCTCGATCCAGCGCCTGCTGGGCTGGGTCTTCTGGCCGGTGGCCTGGGTGATGGGGGTCCCCGCCCAGGACTGCACGGTGGTCGCCCAGCTGCTGGGCGAGAAGCTGGTCCTCAACGAGTTCTACGCCTACCACCACTTCGGCGAGCTGCTGAAGGGTGGGGTGGAGCTCTCCTACCGGTCGGTGGTCATCACCACCTACGCCCTCTGCGGCTTCGCCAACTTCGGATCGATCGCGATCCAGATCGGTGGCATCGGTGGGATCGCGCCGGAGCGCCGCCACGATCTGGCGCGCCTGGGGCTACGTGCGATGATTGCTGGAACCCTGGCGGCCTTCATGACGGCCACCGTGGCAGGAATGCTGGTCTGAACCCTCGAAGGAAGAGCGGGAAGAGATGCACGAGAAGGTCTACGAGAGAGTGATGGAGAGCGCCGAGGCGGTGCAGAAGCTCGGCGGCGCCAGGCCGCGGGTCGGCCTGGTCCTGGGCTCGGGGCTGGGTGCGTTCGCCGAGGGGCTCCAGGAGGCGATCTCGGTCGACTACGGTGAGCTTCCCCACTTCCCGGTGAGCGCGGTCGCCGGCCACGCGGGCCGCCTGGTCCTCGGCAAGGCGCGGGGCGTCCCGGTGGTGGTGATGGCGGGGCGGGTGCACGGCTACGAGGGCTGGACGGTGGACGAGCTGGCCCACGGCGTACGGGTGATGGCCGCGATGGGCATCCAGGCCCTGGTGCTGACCAACGCCGCCGGCGGGATCCACCCCGACCTCAAGCCGGGCGACCTGATGCGGATCACCGACCACATCAACCTCTCGGGCCGCTCTCCCCTGACGGGCCCGAACGACGAGCGCCTCGGGCCTCGCTTCCCGGACATGAGCACGTCCTACGATCCGGCCTACTCGGATCTGCTGGAGTCGGTGGCCGCCGAGGGCAAGCTGGCCCTGCGGCGTGGCGTCTACGCCTGCATGCCCGGCCCGGCCTACGAGACGCCCGCCGAGATCCGCATGCTGCGCTCGATGGGCGCCGACGCCGTGGGCATGTCGACGGCGCCGGAGGTCCTCGCCGCGCGGCACATGGGCGTGCGCTGCGTGGGGATCTCCGTGATCACCAACCTGGCGGCGGGCATCGCCACCAACCCCCTCTCTCACGCCGAGGTGAAAGAGGTCGCAGATCGGGTGAAGGATCGCTTCGTCGATCTGCTCGAGCGCTACGTTCCGGCCCTGGACGAGGTCCTCGAGCCGAAGGCGTAGAGCGGGGCGATCAGCCGTTCTTGGCGTACTTGCGGCGGAACCGCTCGATACGACCGGCGGTGTCGACCAGCTTCTGCTTGCCCGTGAAGAACGGGTGACACTCGTTGCAGATGTCGACGGTGAAGTCGGACTTCGTGCTCTTGGTGTGGATCTGGTTCCCGCAGGCGCAGGTGATCACGGTGTCTTCGTACTTCGGGTGAATCTCGGCTTTCATCTCGCTAGGCTCCTTGCCTACATACTCGGGACACCCTCGTCCCGGGGACCGTAGGTCGCGAAGCCGACGCTTTTAGCGCCCCCGGGGCCCGGTGGTCAACCTCCTGGCCCCGCCGCCGGTGGGTGCCCCCGTCAGGGGCCTGGGCTAGATTCACGGCCGATGGCCGAGCGAGACACGATCCGGGCCCGGGTGGAGGCGCTGCGCGCCGAGCTCCGGGAACACAGCCACCGCTACTACGTCCTGGACGACCCCACCGTCAGCGACGCCACCTACGACCGCCTGATGCGGGAGCTGGAGTCGCTGGAGGCCGAGCACCCCGAGCTGCGCAGCCCCGACTCCCCGACCCTCCGGGTCGGCGCGCCCCCGGGCGAGGCCTTCGAGAAGGTGGAGCACCGCTCGCCGATGCTCTCCCTCGGAAACGCCTTCGACGACGACGAGCTGCGGGCCTTCGACCAGCGGGTCCACAAGGTCCTGGAGCTCGAGGCCGGGGCCCCGGTCCGCTACCTCGTCGAGCCCAAGCTCGATGGCCTGGCGGTGAGCCTCCGCTACGAGGAGGGGGTGCTGGTGCAGGCCGCCACCCGGGGAGACGGCCGGGTGGGCGAGGACGTCACCGAGAACGTGCGGACCATCCGCAGCGTGCCGCTGCGCCTGAAGGGCGCGGCCGGGGAGGCCCCTAGCGAGCTCGAGGTCCGGGGAGAGGTCATCTACCGCCGCTCGGCCTTCGCCCGCCTCAACCGGGAGCGGGAGGAGGCCGGCGAGCCGCCCTTCGTGAACCCCCGCAACGCCGCGGCGGGCTCGCTGCGCCAGCTCGACTCCCGGATGACGGCCGGCCGCCCCCTCGACGCCTTCCTCTACGAGGTGGTGGATGCGGAGCTGGAGCGCCAGGCCGAGAAGCTCGAGCGGCTGCGGGACTGGGGCTTCCGGGTGGCGCCCGCCACCCTCGCCGAGGGCATCGAGGAGGTCATCGCGGCCTGCCAGGCCCTCCTCGAGGCGCGCCACGATCGGGACTACGAGATCGACGGTGCGGTGGTGAAGGTCGACGCGCTCGCCCTCCAGGCGAGGCTCGGCGCGGTCTCCCGCGCCCCCCGCTGGGCCATCGCCTTCAAGTTCCCGCCCGAGGAGGCGGAGACCCGGGTGCTCGCCATCGACGTGCAGGTGGGTCGCACCGGGGCGCTGACCCCGGTGGCCCGGCTGGAGCCGGTCTTCGTGGGCGGGGTGCAGGTCTCCAACGCCACGCTCCACAACCAGGACGAGCTGGAGCGAAAGGGCGTACGGATCGGCGACCGGGTCTTCGTGCGCCGCGCGGGCGACGTCATCCCCGAGGTGGTGCGGGTGATCGAGTCGGCGCGCACCGGTGACGAGGAGGTCTTCGTCTTCCCCGAACGCTGCCCGGTCTGCGACGCCCGGGCGAGCCGGGAGGAGGGGGAGGCGGTCACCCGCTGCTCGAACCTCTCCTGTCCGGCGCAGCTCAAGGAGCGCCTGCGGCACTTCGCCTCCCGGGGCGCCCTCGACATCGACGGGCTCGGGGGCAAGACCATCGTGCAGCTGGTGGACGAGGGGCTCGTCGAGACCTTCGCCGACCTCTTCCGTCTGGACACCGCGACCCTCCAGGACCTCGATCGCATGGGCGAGAAGAGCGCCGCCAACCTCGTCACGGCCCTCGAGGCGGCGAAGTCACCCCCGCTGGCCCGGCTGGTCTACGGCCTGGGCATCCGGCACGTGGGGGAGCACGTCGCCGGGGTGCTCGCCCGGGGGCTCGGCAGCCTCGAGGCCATCGCCGCCGCCGACACCGAGACCCTGGAGGCCCTGCGGGACGTCGGCCCCGAGGTCGCCGCGGCGGTGAGGAACTTCTTCACCACCGAGGAGAACGCCCGCGCGGTGGAGGCCCTCCTCGCGCAGGGGGTCCGGCCGGTGGCCCCCGAGCTGCCGCCGGCGACGCCCGCGGGAGGGGAGGGACCCTTCGAGGGCAAGACCGTGGTCCTCACCGGGGGGCTCGCCGCCCTGGGGCGGCGGGAGGCCAAGGCCGAGATCGAGGCCCGCGGCGGGCGCGTGAGTGGTAGCGTCTCGAAGAAGACCGACCTGGTGATCGCGGGAGAGGGCGGCGGCTCGAAGCTCGATCGGGCGCGCGAGCTCGGCGTGGAGATCATCGACGAGGAGACCTTCATAAAGTGGCTGGGGAGATGAGCGGGGAGCAGCGGCGCGCGGTGCTGGTCGTCGAGGGGCGGGTCCAGGGGGTCTTCTTCCGGGCCACGGCGCTCGAGGTGGCTCAGCGGATCGGCATCTCCGGCTGGATCCGCAACCTGGCGGACGGGGCGGTCGAGGCCGTCGTCGAGGGGAAGCAGAGCGAGCTCGAGGAGTTCATCGAGTGGTGCCACCAGGGACCGCCCGTGGCGCGGGTCGACGAGGTGCGCGTGCGCTGGGCCGAGGCCACCGGAGAGTTCCGCACCTTCCGGGTCCGTCACTGACGCGGAAGAAGCCTCGCAGCGCGAACTAAAAAAAGCAGGGTCCGAAGGATGGGGCTTCGGACCCTGCAGAGTGGTTCCTGGCTCGGGATGCAGGAACCTCGAGTGAAGAGCCGACCGGTGCGGTAGCATGGCGGGGACCGACCGACGACTCGTCACCCTCTTGCCTCGCCCCCATACATTTGCAGGGCACGTGCCATCGGGGCCAGATTCGAGGATCGGCCTGGATCCAAGGGGTTGGAGAGGGGACGGCCCACGACCCCCGGGGAGGGGCCCTCGAAACCCTGACATCGATGTCACGGGGTGTGAGAAAGCCGAGGCGAGGCCGCGCCCCGTGATCGTGGAGGATCGAGATCCGGGATCTGGTCCAAGTCCCCGTGGATCAAGGAGGATCTCTTTTGTCGCTCTTGAGAATCGTCCTTTTGCGTGGTACGGGCGTAAGGAGGCGGTGAGACGAAGGCGGCCGGATGATGGGCACCCGGTGTTCGTGCGTCTCGAGGCAGGGCGTTTCCGAGATGAAGCCAGACGATCTGCTGCTCGAGCGACGCAGGTTGTTCACCCCCGAGCCGAAGGGCCCGGGGCTCATCCTCGTGGTCTCCTGCCTGCTCCTCGGGGTGCTGGTCACCTATCTGGTCGGCGCGTACGTGGGCTGGGTCTTGCCCGACGGCGGCCTGATGATCGCCTTCGGTCTCGTCCTCGGCGTCGTCGTCCCGGCCCTCCTCGCCCGGCGCATCGCTCGGCGCGGCTGGCGGGCCTTCGCCGGGATCGAGGTCGGGCTGCTCCTCCTGTTCCTGCTGGTCCTGGGCGGCCCCACCGATCGGGCCCTCGAGACCCACGGCGCGAGGCCCTTCCACGCGCTGGCCCGGGTGCTGGGCCAGGCGGAACAGCGTGAGGCCCCGGTGATGGACGCGGGGCGAGGGGTCGTCGATGGCCTGCGGCGCCTGGCCCGGAAGGGCGCCCCCGTCGCACCGAGCGTGCCCGCACCGGCCGTGAACGTCGGCCGCGTGGACGACGGGGGGGGCTCGAACGGGACCCGCCCGGCGCCCGGCGCGATGGTGGTCGATCTCCCGGTCGCCCGCTCGGGCGCCCCGGTCGTGGTGGGCGCCACCGTGAACGGGCACATCCCGGCGGACTTCGTCTTCGACACCGGGGCCGACACCACCCTGGTGACCCTGGCCCTCGCGCGGCGGCTCGGCTTCGCCCCGGAGAGCGCGGAGGTCTACCGCCCCCTGAGGACCCCCGCGGGTGAGTTCCAGGCGCCGGTGATCCGGCTCTCCTCCATCCGGGTGGAGTCGGCCCGGGTGGACAGCCTCGAGGTCCTGGTCTGCACCTCCTGCCGGGAGAACCTCCTGGGCCGGGACTTCCAGCGGCACTTCCGGGTCGTGCTGGACGCGGAGCGGGGGCATCTGCGCCTCCACCGGCGCTAAGAGGCCCCCAGAGGCTCTCATCGGCCTAAGCCGCTGGATCTTCTAGTTCTCTTGCCAGTGCTGGCCCGAATGTGTTAATCCGGGACGACCGACGGCTGGCGCCGTCTGTCTGTGAACGTTTTCTCTGGGGCGCCAACGAGACCGCGGAAAGCCGGGAAATACTCACACCGGCCCCGCAGCGAAGAGGTTGCCCAACCGGTTAGAAAGTCGACGGTTTCGATGTCGACCCATCGTCAACAACATCCCCGACTCCTGACACGTTCTCCGCTGCGCGGATCCGAACGACAGGAGACGTGCGTGAACGTCCTCCCTGGACCCTCGGTACGAGGGGGCGGAGGTCCGGACCCGGTGGCCAAGAGTGGCCCCGGCGGTACCGGACGCTCACTCCTCCCCTCCGGACGAGCGGAGCTCCCGGGACGCGCGAGGCACGGTTCGGGCGTTGCCGGATCTCTCCCAGGAGGGGTCGGCAGGAGCGATTCCCATGTCCAACGTTCTCGTCATCAGCGCGACGAGCTTCGAGACGAGGGTGGCCCTCGTCGAGAAGGGATCCATCACCGAGTACTACGTCGAGCGTCGGCGTGAGAAAGGCATCGTAGGGAACATCTACAAGGGCAAGGTGCTCCGGGTCCTCCCCGGGATGCAGGCTGCCTTCGTGGATCTGGGGACCGACAAGGCCGGTTTCCTCTACGTCAACGACATCTCCTTCGACCCCGACTCGCCGGAGCAGACCTTCGAGCTCTCCGAGGGAGAGTGGGGCGAGGCCGACGATCTTCCCGAGGAGGCGGACGCCTCCATCGAGGCGGTCTACGGAGGCGGGGATCCTGCCGCCGCCGAGGACGTCGGACCGGCCGCGGAGCCCTCCGAGGGGGAGGCGGAAGCCGCCGATCAGGGAGAAGCGGACGACGCGTCGGACGATGAGGCCGACGACGCCGCCGGCGAGCCCGACGAGGACTCGGACGACGAGGACTCGGACGACGACGAGGACTCCGACGACGACGAGGACTCCGACGACGACGAGGACTCCGACGAGGACGAGGACTCGGACGACGACGAGGACTCCGACGACGACGAGGACTCGGACGACGACGAGGACTCCGACGACGACGAGGAC
>JARGFU010000043.1 GCA_029210625.1 Deltaproteobacteria bacterium
GCCGCAGCCGCCCTCGAGGCCGCGGCCGGGGCCGAAGGCCGCGCCGCTGCCCGCCGAGCAGGGGTTGGAGGTCGAGCGCGAGCCGCCGGCCCAGCCGCCCGGGCCGGGCGGCCCCGCCGCGCCGGGGCTGCCGCCCGGCGGGGTGACGCCCGAGCTGCCGTTGGCGCCGCCGAGATCGAGGCCGGCGTTCACGCTCAGGTCCGCCAGCGAGACCAGGGCCAGGCCGTTGCCGCCGGTGATCGCCACCGTGCTGCCCGGCGCGATGGTGAGGGAGGCGAAGTCGAAGACCCGCAGGGAGGGAGGCGCATAGCCGCCCACGCTGCCACTCTGGCTCTGGAGGAAGCTGCCGCTCGCGCCGGAGGCCACGACGGTGCCGGAGGCATCGGAGAGGGTGCCCGCCGAGGTGTCGATGAGGATCGAGCCCGAGAGCACGACGTCGCCGAGGGCGCCGGTCAACGCCTGGGTGATCGGTCCACAGGTGGGCGGGACGGCGCAGGCGGAGCAGTTCGGGCCGCCGCAGTCGACGGCGAGCTCACCGTTGTTGAGGATGCCGTCGGTGCAGCTCTCGGTGGCGCAGAAGTTCGTGGGATCGCAGTAGCCGCTGGCGCAGATCCCCGGGTCGGTGCAGGTGGTGCCGTCGGGGCAGAGCCCGCAGTTCGGCCCGCCGCAGTCGACGGCGAGCTCACCGTTGTTGAGGATGCCGTCGGTGCAGCTCTCGGTGGCGCAGAAGCTCGTGGGATCGCAGTAGCCGCTGGCGCAGATCCCCGGGTCGGTGCAGGCGGTGCCGTCGGAGCACAGGGGGCAGTTCGGCCCGGCGCAGTCGACGGAGAGCTCGCCCTGGTTCTGCACGCCATCGGCGCAGGTGGCCGCGGCGCAGAGGGAGGTCACCGGATCGCAGACCCCGCTGGCGCAGTCCGAGCCGCTGGCGCAGCCCTGGCTCTGAGTGCAGGTGCCGCAGAGGTCGCCGCCGCAGTCGGTGCCGGTCTCGTCGCCGTTCCTCACGCCGTCGGTGCAGGAGGGCGCGGCGCAGGCGGAGGAGGAGGGATCGCAGACCCCGCTCTGGCAGTCGGCCTCGCTCTGACAGGGGGTGCCGTCGGCGCAGCCCGGGCAGCCGCTCACCGCGCCGCCGCAGTCGGCGTCGCTCTCGTCGCCGTTCTTCACTCCGTCGGTGCAGGAGGCCGGCGTGGTGCAGACCTGCGAGGAGCAGGTCCCCGAGGCGCAGTCGTCGTTCTGCCGGCAGAGGCGGCCGTCGACGCAGGGCGTGCAGATCCCGCCGCCGCAGTCGATGTCGCTCTCGAAGCCGTCCTGCACACCGTTGTCGCAGGCGACGCCGCCGCCGTCGCCGCCGTCCGGGCCGCCGTCGGCGACGTCCGGCGCGGTGTCCTTGCAGCCGACAGCGAAGAGCAGGGAGAGGGCGAGGAGGAGGGGCCACGACCGACGCGAGCGCTGCATCGCCCCAATGTACCACCGGGGAGGGGCTCAAAAGACGACCCGGCCCGCCTTCATGGATAGACTCGCGCGAGCGGCGGCCGAGGCGGCGCCGCGCTCAACGCACAGGGGAGGACTTCGAGATGCCCTTCGGTATCGAGATGAAGCAGGCGAGGGACATCGCCTTCCATTACGGCCTGAAGAGTTCGGAGGCCGAGGTGTTCAAGCTCTGCTGGAAGCTCCGGCGCAGGGCCGACGAGTTCTCCAAGCGCTGGGCCGACACCCTCGATGCCGAGGTGCTCTCGGCCTACTCGCGGATGGCGGACTGGACCCGCGGGACGCCCTCCTACGCGAAGGGGCACTCCATCGTGCGCCACCGCTCCACGCCGGGGGAGCGCTACGTGATCTTCTCCGATCACCACTGGACCTGGGACGGGCACCGCCAGGACTTCTTCGGCGCCAGCGGCAACCGGGACCTCTACGTCGACGTCCTCGGCGAGTACGCCACCGAGGACTACACCCTGGTGGAGAACGGCGACGTCGAGGAGCTGATCATCTTCGAGCCGACCCTCGGCCAGATGCAGCAGCGGGTCGCGGACAACCACAACGCGCTCGAAGGCCGGCGCTTCACTCACCGCAAGCAGCTCCTCGACAAGATCCTGGGTGACACCAAGCTGCGGCCACTCTACGACGCGCTGGCCGACTTCCAGGCCCGGGGCCGCCTCGTGCGGGTGGCCGGCAACCACGACCTCGATCTGCAGGAGCCGACCTACCACGAGGCCCTCAAGCAGCGGATCCCCGGGGTGCTCAAGCCCTGCGACTACCTCTTCCTCGAGACCGCCTCGGGGGGCGGCGCGCTGCCCAAGGTCGACTACGTGATCGCCCACGGGCATCAGTTCGACAAGGCGACGACGCCCCGCTACGCGGCCTGGGTCGGGGAGACCATCAGCGAGACGATGAGCTGGGCCTACCAGGGGGCCGACCGCACCTGGCGCTGGAACGACGACGTGCGCTCCTGGGCCCTGGGGCTCACCCCCTTCCGCGGCGACCTGGTCGACGACGACTACAACCCGAAGATGGGCAACATCATCGACATCGCCGGGGCGCTCTTCGGCAACCTCCACAACCAGGCGGCCTGGGAGGCCCTCTTCAAGCACAACATCGCCTGGGAGTACTTCGAGCACGACGATCCCCAGGAGGCGATCGACAAGGAGGTGAAGACCGGGGACGAGTTCTTCAAGTTCCGGCACCTCGACGAGCTCGTGCTCAAGCAGCAGATGCTGTCCCTCTTCACCGCCGCCGAGCGGCCGGTGCTGGTGCTGGGGCACACCCACGAGGCGCGGATCTTCCAGGCGCCCACCCCGGGGGTCCAGGGCGTCAAGGCCTGCCCCTGGTACCTCAACAGCGGCGCGGCCGGACGCTTCGAGAACCTCCTCTGGGCCCTGGAGATCGACGACGGCGTCCCTCGCCTGGTCTCCTGGAGCCGCGCGCAGCCCAGGGTGGGGCCCGCCGAGCGCCGCACCTGGACCCACCTGAGCCTGCCCGACGGTCACCGCCTCGTGGCGAGCACCGCGCCGGTGCCGCTCTAAACCAGAGATCACGATTCCCGATCACGCCTGGCTTGCAGGCCGCACCCGCCTGCGGCGTCAGGCCTCGGTCACCTAGCTAAGGCTAGGCTCCCTCACCCTTCCTTGCATCCGGGCACGTCCGCGGCGCCATCCGCTGTTCGGGAATCATGATCTCTGGTTTAGACCGTCTTCAGGTCAGGAGCGCCGGGAGACGGGTGTGGCGGGCGGCCCGCTGGACGCAGGCCTGCTCGAGGCGGGCGCTCTCACCCACGATCACCGCGGCCCGCCGGGCGCGGGTGACGCCGGTGTAGAGGATCTCGCGGGCGAGGAGCTTCACCTCGACCGAGGGGAGGAGGAGGGCGACTTCCTCGTACTCGGAGCCCTGGGCCTTGTGCACCGTGATCGCCCAGGCAGGCTCGAGGTGCGCGGCGAGGCTACCCAGGGAGAAGGCTCGCAGCTCCTCGCCCCGGGAGAAGAGCGCCATCGGCGCGGGCCGCTCGTGGCCGCCGGCCGCCCGCCCCCTCACGATGAGCCCGGTGTCGCCGTTGAAGAGGCCGTGGGTGTAGTCGTTGGTGGTGACCATCACCGGGGTGCCGGGGGCGAAGAGGTCGAGGGGCTGCCCGAGGCGGGTGGCGAGGCGGCGGACGAAGTGCTGGTTGATGGCCTCGGTGCCGGTGCCCCCGGCGGGGACCCGGGTCACGCCCAGGATGCGCGCTCGATCGTGGTGCCGCAGGAGGGCGGCGAGCTCGCCGCCGGGATCCTCCACCCGGCCGGACTCACCGACCTGCACGGGCCTCCGCAGCGTCTCGGCGAGGGCCTCGGGGAGGACGAGGTGGCGGTCCTCCCAGGCTGCCAGGAAGGTCTGCCGCTCGGTCGCCGTGGCGGCGGTCAGCAGCTCGGCGCCCTGCCACGCGAGGCGGTCGACGCGATCGCGTCTGGGCAGGGCGGGGTCGTCGCCGCCGAGGAGCGCCGGGAGGTCTCCGGCGTGGAGGCCGCGGGCCGCGCGCAGGATGGCGGCGCCGGCGGGGTCGCCCTCGGACTGGCGGTGGCTCTGACTCAGCCGCCTCACGACCGCGCGGCTCCCGCTCGCCTCGCAGAGATCCCGGAGCACGGCGCCCGCGCCCACCGGGGGCAGCTGATCGGCGTCCCCCAGCAACACCAGGTGGGCGCCGGGCCGGAGGGCGCGAAGGAGGCGGTCCATCAGGTGGAGGTCGATCATCGACGCCTCGTCACAGATCACCAGGCTCGCCTCGAGTGGGTTGTTCTCGTGGTGCGCGAAGGTGTCCTGGCGCGGCCAGTAGCCCAGCAGGCGATGGAGGGTGGCGGCCGGCCGGAGGCGGGCTCGGCGCAACTCGCCGCCGCTGCGGAGCACCGCGTGGAGGCGGTCGGCCGCCTTCCCGGTGGGCGCGGTGAGGGCCACGGCCGCGAGGGCCTCGGGGCGCTCGAGCTCCAGGGCGCGGAGGAGGGTGTCGACGATGGTCGTCTTGCCGGTCCCGGGTCCGCCGGTGATCACGGTGAGGGGTGAGGAGAGGGCCGCGACGCAGGCCTCCTGCTGCTCAGGGGTGAGCCGCGGGGCGCCCGGCGGGGTCGCCGCCACGGCGCGCTCCAGCGCGGCGCGGGCGCCGGTCTCGTCCAGGCGGGTGGGGACGTCGGAGTCCGTGGCGGGACCGAGCCGGGACCGGAGGCGCTGGCCCAGCCCGGCCTCGGCCCGGTGGATGCGGCGCAGGGTGAGGGCGTCCTCGTGGAGGAGCAGGGGCCGGGGGGGATCGCCGAGGCCGCTCACCACGGCGCCGCTGCGGGTCGGGTCGTGGAGCAGCGCGCGCAGCCGGGCGAGGGCCTCGCCCTCGAGCGCCAGGGTGGTGAGGAGCTCCTCGCTGTCGAGGGGCAGCCAGGTGCTGCCCAGCTGCTGCGCGGCGAGCACCGCCGCCACCGCGCGCTGGAGGAGCTCGCGGTCCTCGGGCCGCGCCCCGGGCTGCAGGGCGGCCAGCTCCCAGGCCAGCCAGAGGCTGCCCGCGTCGAGGTCGAGGAGGGCGGCCCCCTCCAGCAGCTCGGCCGAGTGGCCGGGGGCGAGCACCCCCAGGGGTCCGGGCCGGGGGCGGATCATGCGCGGGCCTCCGAGAGCAGGCTGCGCTCCCAGACGATCAGCTCCTCCCAGGTGGGCCGCTCGAAGTAGAGCCCGCCGTCGGGATCGCCCCGGAGGTAGAGGTAGGCCAGCCCGCCGAAGCGCGCCTGGTAGTCGGCGGCGTCGCGGATGCCGAAGTGCCGCACCACCGCCAGGGTGTAGAGCCGCGCCTGCAGGGCGTAGTGGTGGGCGACGTTCTCGGCGACGGCCTCGGGCCCGTAGCCAGGGAGGCGGTTGCTCTTCCAGTCGAGGAAGAAGACCCTGCCGTCGGCCTCGAAGACGAGGTCGATGAAGCCGGTGACGAAGCCCCGCTCGACCCGGAAGGGGAGGATGTCGTCGCCGGGGTCGGCCTCGACCCCGAGAAGGTGGTGGCTGGCCTCGGGGATGGGGTAGACGAAGGCGAGCTCGGGCCGGTAGCGGGGAACGGCGCAGAGGCCCTCGGCGAGCGAGACCGCCCCGAGCTCGAGGGGGCGGCGCAGCGTGGAGTGGGTCAGGGCGAGGCCGCGCTCGGCGGCGGCGGCGCCGAGGCCGTGCTTCTCGGCCAGGCGCAGGGCCCGGGCGCGGATCCCTGGGGCCTCTGCGTAGTCCTCGAGCCGAGGGGCGGCGCGGACCTGCTCGAAGGAGGCCTCCTCGAGGAGGGCGTGGAGGAAGAGGCCGGTGCGCACTCCGCCCGGGAGGACGGCGTCGTCCATCGCCGTCTCGGGCCGGGCATCCTCCGAGTCGAGGAGCAGGGCGTCGGCGACCAGCTCCGGGGGCGCGATGCCGTCGGCGCCCCGGGACATCCGGCTGAAGGAGGTGACGATGGGCGCCTTGCGAGCCAGGCGCAGCGCCTGGTGGGCCGGGCCTGTGTCGGGCGGGAGGGTGACGGCGATCGTCGCCAGGGACGGAGGGGTCGGACGGACCGGGTCGGCGGGGTCGTGCCGTCCCATGGGGCGCAGCTCGAAGCGGGAGGCGAGTCCGGGAAGCTGCCGGAGGGCGACCAGGCGATCGTTGACGGCCCGGTAGCCGACGGTGAAGCCCAGCGGCTTCTCCTTTCCGGGGAGCGAGCCGCTGTCGAAGTCGCCGGGCTCCGCGGGCAGCGCGGCCGGGAGGATCAGCCGGGCCCGTGCCCGGGTGAGCGCGACGTAGAAGAGGCGGCGCCGCTCGGCCTCGCGCTCGTCCTCGGCGATCGCGGCGTGATCGGGGTGGCCGTGCTTTCCGAGGAAGTCTCCGGGGAGCTCGGCCCACCGCTCGATCCGGCCCTGTGCGTTCCTCTGGTGGAAGACCTGCACGCTGCCGGCCCGGGCCTTCTTGCTCGGCGTGGAGCTCGAGAAGGGGGCGAAGCCCAGGAGGACGACCGGCGCCTCGAGCCCCTTGGCCTTGTGGAGGGTGAGGATCTTCACTGCGTCGCGCTCGGTCTCGAGGCGGCGCACGTCCGCGTCGTCGACGTCGCCGCCGGCGTCCTCGGCGGCGCGCAGGGTGCGGGCGAGCTCGCCGATGGAGAGGGGCGCCTTCCGGGCCTCCTCGAGGAGCTGCTCGGAGAGGTGGAGGTAGTTGGTGAGCGCCCGCTCGTCGCCGGCCAGGGCCAGGCGCCGGCCGAGCCCGCTCTCGACCAGGATCGCCTCGAAGAGGGCCTCGAAGCGTCGCTCGGCGGCGAGCTCGCACCAGTGATCGATGCGAGCGTGGAAGGGGTGGGTCGGCGGGAGCTCGCGGGCGGCCTCGATGGAGGCCAGGGGCAGCTCGAAGAAGGGGGTGAGCCAGAGGCGGGCCCGGGCCGAGGGGTCGCGGGGCGAGGCCAGGGAAGCGAGCAGGAGACGCAGGTGGCCGGCCTCGGCGCTCTTGCCCAGTCCCTCCTGCTTGAAGAAGGCGTGGGGGATGCCCGCGGCGGCCAGGGCCTCGCCCATGTCGGCGCTCTCGTAGCGGTCGAGGCAGAGCACCATGCAGTCGCTCGGGCGCAGCCGCCGGGGCTCGGCGTCACCGCTGCGGTAGCGCAGCTCGCAGTCGGGGTGGAGGAGCCGGGTGAGCTCGTCGACCACCCCCTGCTGAACCAGCCTCAGGGTGGTGCCCTTGTTCTTCTTCCAGGCCTCGCGGTGGTCGGGGGCCGAGAGGAGGACGACCGGGGGGGCGTCGCTTCCGTCGGCGAGCAGGAGGGCGTCGTCGGGGCGGCCCACCTTTAGCGGGGGGGCCTCGAGCGCCATGGGCTCGAAGAAGGCCTCCTCGAAGAGCGGGCCGAGGACCTCGAGGAGGGAGGCGGTCGAGCGGTAGGAGGTGTCGAGGACCAGCGGGGCGTTGCCGGCGGCTTCGATCTCGTCCCGGGCCTGGCGATAGACGGGCAGGTCTCCGCCCCGGAAGCTGTAGATGGCCTGCTTGGGATCGCCGACGACCACGATCCGGTGCCCGGGGCTCTGGCCGAAGAGGCGGTCGAAGATGCTCCACTGCAGCTCGTCGGTGTCCTGGAACTCGTCGATGAGCACCCAGGAGAAGCGGCCCCTCACCTGCGCCGCGAGGTCGTCTCCCGAATCGCTCCGCAGGGCCGCGTCGAGGCGGACGAGCATGTCGTCGTAGTCGAGCAGGCCCCGGGCGAGCTTGCGGGCGCTGGCGATGGCCTGCACCTCGGGGAAGAAGCGGCCGGTGAGGTAGACGGCGGGCAGCGGCGCGTGGCGGAGGAGCGTGAAGAAGATCTCCGAGAGCCGGGCGCCCATCGGGTGTCCGAGGACCCGGGGATCCTGGAAGGCCTTCGTCAGGATCTCCAGCCGCGACTGAGAGCCACCGTCAGCGTCGTTGCACCAGTCCAGCCAGGCGGTCGACCGCAGGGCCTTCTCGTCGGTGTCGAGGCTGCGGACCAGTTCGCCCAGCCCGGTGAGGCCGGTGCGGATCAGGCCCTGCGCCTTGGCCCTGGGGCCGGGCACGCCCTTGGCCTCGAGCCAGGCCTCGATCTCGGCCGCGGTGGGGTAGTCGTCCACTGCAGCCTGGAGCGCCGCGAGGTCCCAGGTCGGCACCAGCCGGTCGCACTCGCCCTGCACGGCGTCGTGGAGCCGGGCCAGGGCCTCGAAGCCGTGCTGGTTCACGAAGGCGCGCAGGGCGAGCCCGGTGGGGTCGTCACCGTCGATTCGCTCGCGCATCAGCTCGCGCAGCACCTCGCGGGAGACCACGTGCGGCCGCACCAGGCTCTGGTCGAGAAGGAGCCGGGCCGGGAGGGCTCCGTCGCCGAGGGTCTCCTGGCAGAAGGCGTGGATGGTCCGGATGCAGGCCCGGTCGTAGGCGCGCAGCGCTCGCTCGACCATGCGCCGGGCCCGTCCGGCCCGATCGCCCTCGGCGTCGCCCAGGAGTCGCCGGGCCTCGAGCAGGCGCTGGCGCAGGCGGGTGACCAGCTCGAGCTTGGCCTTCTCGGTGTAGGTGACCACCAGCACCTTCTCGATGGGGACCTCGTCCTCGATGATCAGGCGCAGGAGGAGGTGCTCGAGGGTGTAGGTCTTGCCGGTGCCGGCGGAGGCCTCGATGCAGACCGGGCCGCGCGCCGGGAGCTTCGCCAGCAGGGCGGGCCAGGTGAGGGGCAGCGCGCCGCTCATGCCACCTCCTCGTCGTCGTCCAGCAGGCAGAGCCTCGCGAAGAGGGGCGCGAAGCGAGCCGCGATCGCGGCCATGGCGTCCTCTCCCTCCAGCCAGGGCAGGGAGAAGGGATCGGGGATCGGGCCGTAGCTGCTGCTGGGCGTCCCTCCGAAGGCGCTGCCCGCGCGCTCGCGTACCGCGGCCACCGCCGCGCGGACGGCCTCCAGCTCCACCTCCAGGTGGAGCGTGTCGTCGACCAGCTCGGAGATCACGTCCACCGGCAGCAGGTGATCGTGATCCTCGTCCAGGAGCTGCCGGGCCAGCCCCTCGAGCAGCGCCCGGGCCTCCGGGGCCTCGAGGGTCTCGAGGCCGAGGGTGACGACCGAGGTCTCGAGGGTCTCGAGCTCGAAGGCGGCGGCGAGGGCCGCAGGATCCGGATCGGGTGGGGTGTCGAAGCTCACCTTCCTCGGGGAGGCGCCCAGGAGGAGCAGCCGGCGCGGCCGAGGGGGGCACAGCTCTGCCTCGCCCGTGGCGCAGAGCAGCAGGTGGTCGAGGAGTCCGCGCAGGGCCGACCGATGGAGGCGCTTCCCGCTGATCCGGGCGGTGTCCACGGGAAGGACGATGTCGAGCCCAGGCCCCGCCAGCAGGGACGTGAGGCCGTGCAGGCGCAGCGGGCGTGCGTCCGCCCCGGAGAGCTCCAGCGCGGCGAGGCGCGGTGGGTCGACGCGCTCGCCCTCCCGCGAGCGCCCGACGTGCACCCGCCGGACGGGGCCCTCGCAGCGGGCGAAGAGGAGGGCGCGCCAGGCGAGGACCAGATCGATGTCCCGGTGCAGCGGGGCGCCGGAGAAGATCCCCCGCGGCGCGCTCGCCCGCAGGACCGCCTGCCGAACGCGCTCGATGACCCGGGCGGCCGCGTCGGTGCGGGTCGGGAGGTCGTCACGCCAGGGGAGGGCTCGCAGGGAGTCCTCCAGGGTGGAGGTGCGGAAGACGGACTCCTGGAGGCGGCTGCTGGTCAGCGGCTCGTCCTCCACCGCGGCGGCCTCGTCGTCCTCGTCTTCGCGCAAGCGCAGGCGGGCCCTCGCTGCGCCCTGCACCGGGCTGTCGAGGAAGCCCCGCAGGTTGGAGAGGGTCAGCTCCCGCAACTCGCTCACCACCCCGGGGGTGGGGCTCGCGGCCGCCGCCGGGGGGTGCGTCTCGGGGAGGCGAAGCAGGGACCAGAGCGCGGGATCATCCAGCTGCTCGAGGAGCTCACGGTGCCGGAGCCCGCGGGTGCCCTCGTGGCCCAGGGCCGCGCCGATCCGCGCGGCCTCGGCCTCGGCCCGGGCCTCGGGGAGGGTGCAGGCGGGATCCTGGTGGCGCCGCAGAGGTACCAGCTCGAAGAAGCGGCCCGCGCTCACCCGGCCGTCGTCGGCGCGGGCGGGCAGGCGGAGCGCCTCGGGGCCGAGGACGGGCTCGAGGACGTCGAGGAGGTCGAGGAGGATCGAGGAGGGCGCCAGGAGGTCGCCGGTCTTCTCGTTGCGGTAGACCCAGGAGAGCGAGAGCCGCTCGCGGGCGCAGAGCAGGGTCTCGAGGAAGGCGTGGCGATCGCGCTCGGCCGGGCTCAGGTCGCCAGCCCTCCGGGTGGCGCGGAGGTCGAGAGGATCTCGCCGGGCGGCGCCCGGAAAGATGCCCTCGCCGAGACCCAGCACGAAGATCGCCCGGAAGGGGATCGCCCGCATGGGCAGGAAGGTCGAGACCACCACGCCCTCGCTCAGGTAGGGGCCTCGCTGGTAGCTGATCGCGGCGAGGGCCTGGCCGGCGAGGCCACAGGCGGTGCGGCCGCTGACCGGGGTGCCCACCAGGTCGAGCTCGGCGAGCTCGTCGATCGCCGAGAGGATCTTCAGCTGGTCGGCCTCGTCGCCCTCGTCGTCGACCAGGAGGTAGGCCTCCATCAGGGTCCGCAGCCGCTCGGCCCACTGCCGCAGGGGCAGCGTGTCGTCGCGCAGCCGGGTGAGATCGGCGAGGAGGCTCCGGGCCAGCAGGCCGAAGGCGCGGGTGGTGCCCGGATCGGAGGCGCCCAGATCCTCGGGGGCGAGGGTGCGTCCCGCGCTCTGATAGAGGAGCTCGGGCTCGCCGCCCCGCTCGCCGCCGAGGGCCTGGCCGAGGGCGAGCCGGGTGAGCCCCTGGCTCCAGTGGGCTGCGTCGGGCCCCAGGTAGGTGCCGGCGGTGTCCCGGTCGTCGCGGCCGAAGAAGATGCCGGCGGCGTCGGCCAGCTCGGCGAAGCGCCCGGCGTCGATCTCCGAGGCGCTCCGGCCCTGACCGGCGCCCCGGTCGAAGGCCGGATGCGTCAGGAGGCCGAGGAGCTCGGCCCGGGTGAAGCGGCCGAAGGGCAGCTCGAGGAGCAGCCGGGCGGCCTGCGCCAGGGGCGCGCGGGCACCGAAGGAGAGATCGGCGGTGGTGTGGGGCAGGCGATGGTGGGCCTCGAAGACCTGCGTGATCATCGGCAGGTAGCGATCGCGCGCGGCCGGCGGGACGACCACCGCGATCTCGTGGAAGCGCAGCGGCGCACCGGGGCCCTCGGCCCCGATCAGGTGCCAGATGCGATCGGCCACCGCCTCGACCTCGCGCCGGAGGCTGGGGCAGGCGAGGGCCTGGAGGGAGGCGGGGGGACCCTCGGCCTCGCTGCCCACGAAGGGAGTGATCTCCGCCGGTCCCCTCTGCTCGAGGAGGTCGTCCTGCACCTGGTGCAGGATCGTCGCCCGGCCGGGGGAGAGGTAGTCGGCGTCCTCGTGGGCCGAGTCACCCCCGGCCACCTCTCGCAGGAGGCGCAGGTGCTCGCCGCCCGGCTTGCCCCAGAGGGCCAGGGGGAGGCAGGGCTGCTCCGCGAGGTGGAGGGGATCCTCGCCCTCGGCGTCGGCGATGGCCGGGCCCTGCAGCACGAACTCGTCCCAGTAGTGGCGCGAGGGGTTGAGGAGGTGCACCGAGATATCGACCGCCCCGGCGAGACGTTGGAAGAGGTGGTGGAAGAGCCGGCCGAAGTAGGAGACGCCGAAGACGTGGAGCGGAAAGCCGCCGGCCGGGGGCCAGAGCTCCAGGCGCGGATCGAGGATCCTCTCGGCGAGGGTGGCGTGGGGGAGGCCCCCGTCGCGCTCGGCGCTCGCGCAAAGGACACCCTCGGGGCCGTGGAGAGCCCGCCAGAGCGAGGCCTGCCAGATCAGCTCCGGTGCGAGGCCCTCGGCCTCCGGGTCCGGGGAGGCGTCCGGGGAGGTCAGCCACCGGCGGACCTGCTCCGGGCGGGTCCACTGGTGGTTCTCCATGACGCTCGAGAGCCGCTCGCTCAGCTGCACGCGCCGCAGATCGGTGGCCGCGCGGTCGAGGGCGTCGGCCTCGGGCGTCCTCCCGAAGAGGTAGTCCCGCACCGGTGAGAGCGCGGGCTCTGTGAGGCGCTCGTCGTCGTGGAAGAGGGCGAGGAGGCCAGCCCGAAGCTGAGCGCGGCCCACGATGCGGACCTCTCGGCGATCACCCGCGGCCATGGCCGCGAGGCGCTCGAGCCGGAGGAAGTCGAGTCCCGCGCTGATCCCGTGGCGCTGGGCCAGGGAGAGGTTCAGGTAGGTCTCGAGGTTCCGATTGGGGACGACGATCGTCACCGGATCGAGGACGTGCCCCACCCGCCGCTGCGCGTCGATGCGGCCGGCGAGGATCTCGACCAGCTTCTCGGTGCGGTTGGAGTGAAGGAGCTCGAGCACGCGCCCGTCCTTAAAGCACAGGGGTCTGACAACGGGGGACGGGTCCGGTAAAGACTCGGGCTTCCATGACGGAGAACGAAGACGAGACGACCGGCGTCCGGGAGCTGCGGCCCCTGCCGCACTTCCGCTACGGGCCGGCGGCCCTGGTCCTGGCCGGCCTGCTCCTCGACCTGGCGCTCTACTCCTCCCTCGGGCCCCTGGCCCTGCCGATGCTGCTGGGCCTGGGCGCCGGAGCGGTGATCGTCCTGCCCTTCGCCCGGCACGGCGGCCTCTGGGCCGACGAGGCGGGGCTGGAGGTGCGCTCCCTGATGGCCGGGCGCCGCATCCCCTGGGATCGGATCGAGCAGATCCACTTTCACGAGCGGCGCCAGGCGATCTGCCTGCACCTGAAGGCCCCCGAGGATCCCGAGGCCCTCGATCTGGCCGGCGACCCCCGGCCGAAGCCGCTCCAGTTCTTCAACTGGTACGGCCTCGAGACCGGGCAGCTGATCGCCTGGCTCACCCCGCCGGGGGGCCTGGTGGAGCCCGACCCCGCGGCCGGGCCCCCGAGCTGCGAGGGCTGAACCCCTAGAAGTTGGTCCCGGCCTCGGTGCCGGTGAGGCCGTCCGAGCCGTCTACCGAGAGGGAGAGGCCGCCGCCGCCGCCGGCGCCGCCGCCGCCGGCGCCGCCGCCGCCGGAGAGGGTGTAGGTGTTGCCGGTGCGGATGGCGTTCAGGCTCACGCCGCCCTGGCCGGCCGCGAAGATGCCGTAGGCGACGCCGCCGCAGCCACCGCCGCCGCCGCCGCCGGAGCCACCGTTGCCGCCCTCGCCGCCGCGGCCGGCGCCGCTCGCGCACCACTCCCTGGTACCAGCCTGACCCTCGATGCCGCCGGCCCCGCCGGTGCCGCCGATGCCGCCGAAGCCGCCGTTGCCGCCGCTGCCGCCGGTTCCACCGAGGCCGGTGTTGATGGTGTTGCCGGTGATCACCGGCACGGAGGTCGGGGCCGAGGTGAAGGCCAGGTAGATGCCGAAGGAGCCGCCGCCCGTGTCCCCACCGCCGCCGCCGCCGCCGCCGCAGCCGCCCGAGCCGCCGCCGCCGCCCGAGGCGCCGACATCGTGGTCTCCTTCGCCGGTGCAGTTGATGAGCTCGACACCGCCGCCAGCGCCGCCACCACCGCCCCCCGAGCCGGGTCGGCCGGTGAAGCCGGGACCGCCGATGATGCCGTGCCAGCGAGTGCCGGAGACCGTGCCGTCGGTGTTGGTGCAGCCCGAGCCACCGTTGCCGCCGCCTCCATTTCCGCCATTGGTGGCGGGGCTACCCGTTGCCTCCTCGCTGCTGGGCGGCTCGTAGCAGGCGCAGCCTGTGCCGTCGTTGTACTGGAGCTTGTCCCAGCCGGTGATCCCGCCCGTCCCCGGGGAGAGGCCAAGCCCCGGCGAACCGTCCATGGCGGCCGCCGGGCTCTGGGTGAAGGGGTTCGAGAGCGGCTGGGCACCAGACTCGTCGTAGTCGGGGCAGTAGCTGGCGCCGCCCACGCCACCCGAGACGTCGGTGCTCCCACAGACCAGCGCGCCGCCGCTTCCGCCCGCGTCGACCACCACCGTCGCTCCGGCATTGTTCGGACAGGTCCGGTCGTCATGGGCGTTGACTCCGGCGCTGCCATCGACACCGTTCAGCCCGGTCGCACCGTCGAGGCCGTCGGCGCCCGGGCCGCCGTCGCCGGCGTAGATCAGGTTGTCGCGGATGGTGAGGTTGCCGTTGCAGTCCTGGACGTAGATGCCGTAGCTGTTCCCGGCGACGCCGGTGGAGATCTCACCGAAGATCACGAAGCCCGAGAACTCGGTGGGGACCGTGATGCCGACGGCCTTCACCACCGACCGGTCGTCGGGCGTGGCCACCGGCCCGCCCACGCCGTAGACGACGGTGGTGTTGGCCGCGACGTTCCGGGCCCAGGTGGTGGGGTTCCAGCCGCCCAGGACGTCGATGCCCGGGGCGAGGGTGAAGTTCTCGTAGTAGGCGCCGCCGCTGACCCGCACCCGGAGCTGGCCGCCGCTGACGGCCTGGCTGATGCCGTAGGTGATGGTGGCGCAGGGGGCGCCGGCCCCGCCGCAGGAGGGGCTGTCCGCGCCGCCGTTGCCGGGGGTCGAGACGTGGAGGGCCGAGGGGTCGCTCTGGAACTCGCAGCCGTCGTCCGGCACGCCGTTCATGTCGTAGTAGTCGAAGGTGCCGTCGCAGGAGGGGTGGGTGTCCCCGATGGTGCAGCAGGTCATCTCGCAGCCCGGTGACCCGGCCAGGCCCGTGGGGTCGCAGGTGCCGTAGGCGTTCGCGTAGTCGAAGATCACCGTGCAGTCGGTGAAACAGTTCCCGCAGGCGGTCGCCACGTCGTAGACGCCGCTCGAGGCGTTGACGAAGCCGTTGTCGGTGGTGCCGTCACAGTCGTCGTCGAGGTGGTTGCAGACCTCGGTGAGGGGCGTCCCGGGCGGGGCGGAGCAGACCGTCGGGCCGGCCGGATCGGCGGCGTCGCAGATCGAGACCCCTGCGGCGAAGCAGGCGCCGGTGCCGCTCGTGCAGCTCTGGCCCTTGTCCGCCCAGATCGCCTCCTCGTCGGTGGAGCCGTCGCAGTCGTCGTCGAGGCCGTTGCAGACCTCGGCGCTCACGCCGCCCGGCGTCGCCGAGCAGACGGTGGGGCCAGTCGGGTTCCCGGTGTCGCAGATCCGCACGCCGGGCTGCGCGCAGACGCCCTGACCCGAGAGGCAGCCCTGGCCCAGGTCGGTCCAGTCCGGGCCCTCGTCGGTCTGCCCGTCGCAGTCGTCGTCGAGGCGGTTGCAGACCTCGATGTTCCCGGTGCCCGCGCCGACCGAGCAGACCGGGGGCCCGGCGGGGTTCGCCGTGTCGCAGACCATCAGGCCCACGTTCTCGCAGACGCCGCTGCCCGCCTGGCAGAGGTCGCCGAGGGTCGCCCAGGTGGCGTCCTCGTCGGTGGAGCCGTCGCAGTCGTTGTCCACCCGGTCGCAGACCTCGGCGGTCGGGGTGCCGGCCACGGCGTTGCAGACCGTGGGGCCGGCCGGGTCGGTGGGGTCGCAGAGCAGCACGCCAGTGCGCTGGCAGGCGCCCATGCCGCGCGAGCAGAGGCTGCCCTTGTCGGCCCAGGTGGCGCCCTCGTCGGTCTGCCCGTCGCAGTCGTCGTCGAGGCCGTTGCACTCCTCGGGCCGGCCGACGTTGCGCAGCGCCGCCGAGCAGATGGTGGGCCCGGCGGGGTTGGCGGGATCGCAGAGGCGGATGCCCGCCGACTCGCAGATGCCCAGGCCCGAGGTGCAGACCTCGCCCTTGTCGGCCCAGAGGGCGTCCTCGTCGGTCTGGCCGTCGCAGTCGTCGTCGACGCCGTTGCAGACCTCGGGCACCGCGGCGAGGGGGGTGGCGTTGCAGATCGTGGGGCCGGTGGCGTCGGCCGGATCGCAGACCATCAGGCCCGGCTGCCGGCAGGAGCCCTCGCCGTTGACGCAGACCGTGCCCTTGTCGGTCCAGGCGGCGTCCTCGTCGGTGTCGCCGTCGCAGTCGTTGTCCGTCCCGTCACAGACATCGGGGACCGGCGGGCCAGCGACCGCGTCGCAGATGGTGGCGGCGTTCGGGTCGAGGGGATCGCAGACGTAGATCCCCACCCCGACGCAGCCGCCCTGCACGGCCCGGCAGACCTCGTTGAGGTTCGACCACTGGGGTTCCTCGTCGGTCTGGCCGTCGCAGTCGTCGTCGACGCCGTTGCAGATCTCGGTGTCCCCGGTGCCCGGGGTGCCGGAGCAGACCAGCGGCCCGAGGCGGTTGGTCTCGTCGCAGATGAAGACGCCCGCGGCCTGGCAGGCGCCCTGGCCGACGAAGCAGGTCTCTCCCTTGTCGACCCAGGCGTCGTCCTCGTCGGTCTGCCCGTCGCAGTCGTCGTCGACGCCGTTGCAGACCTCCGCCGGACAGCGGCCGAGGCCGCCGCCGTCGTCGCAGGAGCAGCCGTGGATGGAGGCAAGGGGGAGGGCACACGCCAGCAACCAGCCGGCGAGGGTGATGCGCTTCATGCTCTGAGTCCTGTGCGAGAGTACGACCTGTCGGGAGCCGTGAATCAGAAGTTCGTGTCGGCCTCGGTGCCGGTCAGGCCGTCCGAGCCGGCGACCGAGAGCGAGAGCCCGCCCTCGCCGCCGGAGCCACCTCCGCCCGCGAGGGAGTAATTGTTGCCGGTGCGGATGGCGTTGAGGTTCACGCCGCCCTGGCCGGTGGCGAAGATGCCGTAGGAGACGCCACCACAGCCGCCGCCGCCGCCGCCGCCGGAGCCGCCGTTGCCGCCTTCGCCGCCGCGGCCGCCGCCGCCCGCGCACCACGCGGTGGAGCCGGCCTGGCCCTCGAGGCCCCCGAGGCCGCCGGTGCCGCCGATGCCACCGAAGCCGCCGTTGCCACCCCGGCCGCCGGAGCCGCCGAGCCCGGTGTTGATGGTGTTGCCGGTGATCACCGGCACCGAGGCCGGCACCGAGTTGAAGGCCAGGTAGATGCCGAAGGAGCCGCCGCCCGTGTCACCGCCGGCACCGCCGCCGCCGCCGCAGCCACCCGAGCCGCCGCCGCCGCCGGAGCCACCCACGTCGCTGTCACCGTCGGTGTTGCAGTTGTAGTTCTCGACGCCGCCGCCGGCGCCGCCGCCGCCGCCACCCGAGCCGGGCTGCCCGCCGAAGCCGGGCCCGCCGCTCAAGCCCTGCCAGCGGATGCCGGAGACCGTGCCGTCGGTGGAGGTGCAGCCGCTCCCACCGTTGCCGCCGAACCCGTTGCCGCCGTTGGCGGCGGGGGCGCCGGTCGGCTCGTTGGGATCCGGCGGCTGGTAGCAGGTGCAGGAGGGCGGGGTGCCCGACTTGTACATGAAGGCATCCCAGCCGGTGATGCCGCCGGCCCCGGGGTTCGGCCCCAAGCCGTCGGTCCCGTCCATCGCGGCCACCGGATACTGATCCGTCGGGTTGGAGGCGGGCTGAGCGCCGGACTCGTCGAAGTCGGGACAGTAGCTGGCGCCGCCCTGGCCGCCGGTGACGTTGGTGCCCAGGCAGCTGAGCGCGCCGCCGGCGCCGCCGAGATCGATCTGCATGTTCGAGCCCGCGAGGTTGGTCGGGCAGGTGGCCTCGTCCCTCGCCGCGACGCCCGGGTTTCCGTCGAGGCCGCTGGTGCCGGTGGCGCCGTCCAGGCCGTCATCACCGGGACCGCCGTCGCCGGCGTAGATCAGGTTGTCCCGGATGGTCAGGCTGTTGTCGGAGTCCTCGACGTAGATGCCGTAGCTGTTCCCGCCGACGCCGGTGGAGATCTCGCCGAAGATCACGAAGCCCGAGAACTCGGTCGGCGAGGTGATGTCGAACGCACGGACCACCGCCCGGTCGTCAGGGGTCGCCACCGGGCCGCCCACGCCGTAGATGACGGTGGTGTTGGCCGCGACGTTGCGGGACCAGGTGGTGGGGTTGTAGCCGCCCAGGACGTCGATGCCCGCGACCAGATCGAAGTTCTCGTAGTAGGCGCCGCCGCTGACGCGCACCCGCAGCTGGCCGCCGCTGAAGGCCTGGCTGATGCCGTAGCCGATGGTGGCGCAGGGGTTGCCCGAGGTGCCGCAGGAGGGGCTGTCGGCGCCGCCGTTGCCCGGGGTCGAGACGTGGAGGGCCGAGGGGTCGTTCTGGAACTCGCAGCCGTCGTCCGGCACGCCGTTCAGATCGAAGTAGTCGAAGAGGCCGTCGCAGGCCGGGTTGGTGTCGGCGACGCCGCAGCAGTTCATCTGGCAGACCGGGGCGCCGCTGGCGTCGCAGGTGCCGTAGGCGTTCGGGTAGGCGAAGATGGTGGTGCAGTTGGTGTAGCAGTTGCCGCAGGCGGTGTTCTGGTCGTACTTGCCGGTGGCGCCGTTGAGGTAGCCCTCGTCGGTGGTGCCGTCGCAGTCGTTGTCCAGCTGGTCGCAGGTCGTCTCGTTGCCCTCGTACTCGGGGCCGTACTGCGCCGCGCCGCAGACGGTCCAGGCGCCGCCGGAGCACGCGGCCATGGCGCCGCCGCAGACGCCGGTCTGGTTCGCGCAGGGCTGGCTCGGCAGGCCGTTGTCCTCGAGGCCGTCGCAGTCGTTGTCGAGGCCGTCGCAGGAGAGCTCGGTGGGCTGGTAGTCGGTGCCGTACTCGGGGCCGGTGCAGGCCCGCCAGCCCAGGGAGCCGCCGCAGCTCTGCACCGAGCCCTTGCAGACGCCGTCCTGCTCGACGCAGTCGGGCGCCGCCAGGCCGTCGTCGACGCTGCCGTCGCAGTCGTCGTCGAGGCCGTTGCAGAGCTCGGTGCCGGGGAGGCCGGCGTTGGCCGAGCAGACGGTGGGGCCGGCGGGGTTGGCGGTGTTGCAGATCAGGATGCCGGCGGCCTCGCAGATGCCCTGGCCGGTGCTGCAGCTGGTGCCCTTGTTGGCCCAGGAGATCTCGTCGGTGGAGCCGTCGCAGTCGTTGTCGAGATCGTCGCAGACCTCGGCGGTGGGCGCGCCCGGGGTGGCGGAGCAGACGGTGGGGCCGGCGGGGTTGCCGGTGTCGCAGACCTTGATGCCGGGCTGGGCGCAGACGCCGCTGCCGGAGACGCAGCCGGTGCCCTTGTCGGGCCAGGAGATCTCGTCGGTGGAGCCGTCGCAGTCGTCGTCGAGGCCGTTGCAGACCTCGGCGCTGCCGCCGCCGGCGGTGACCGAGCAGACGGTGGGGCCGCCGGGGTTGCCGCTGTCGCAGACCTTGAAGCCGGTCACCTCGCAGGCGCCGATGCCGTCGGTGCAGAGGGTGCCCTTGTCGGCCCAGACGATCTCGTCGGTGGAGCCGTCGCAGTCGTCGTCGAGGTTGTTGCAGACCTCGCTGCCGGGGGCGCCGGCGGTCGCCGAGCAGACGGTGGGGCCGGCGGGGTTGCCGGTGTCACAGACCCGGGTGCCGGTGGCGGCGCACTGGCCCTGGCCCGAGGTGCAGACCGTGCCCTTGTCGGCCCAGGCGATCTCGTCGGTGGAGCCGTCGCAGTCGTCGTCGAGGCCGTTGCAGACCTCGGTGCCCGGCGCCAGGGGCGAGGCGGAGCAGACGGTGGGGCCGCTGGGGTTGCCGCCGTCGCAGATCCGCTGGCCGGTGACGGAGCACTGGCCGGCGCCCGCGGTGCAGAGGGTGCCCTTGTCGGCCCAGGCGATCTCGTCGGTCTGGCCGTCGCAGTCGTCGTCGAGGTTGTTGCAGGTCTCGATGCCCGGCGGCAGCGCGGTGGCGCTGCAGACGGTGGGGCCGGCGGGGTTGGCGGTGTCGCAGATCCGCTGGCCGGTGACGGAGCACTGGCCGTTGCCGTCGGTGCAGAGGGTGCCCTTGTCGGCCCAGGTGATCTCGTCGGTCTGGCCGTCGCAGTCGTCGTCGAGGTTGTTGCAGACCTCGGCGCCGGGGGCGCCGGGCGTCGCCGAGCAGACGGTGGGGCCGGCGGGGTTGCCGGTGTCACAGGTCCGCACGCCGTAGGCCTCGCAGGTGCCGCTGCCGACCACGCAGACCGTGCCCTTGTCGGCCCAGACGATCTCGTCGGTGGAGCTGTCGCAGTCGTTGTCGAGGCCGTCGCAGACCTCGCTGCCGGGGGCGCCGGCGGTGACCGAGCAGACGGTGGGGCCGCCGGGGTTGCCGGTGTCGCAGACGCGCACGCCGGTCTGCTGGCAGGTGCCGGTGCCCTCGGTGCAGATGGTGCCCTTGTTGGCCCAGAGGATCTCGTCGGTCTGGCCGTCGCAGTCGTTGTCGAGGCCGTCGCAGACCTCGGAGCCGGGGGCGCCGGGCGTCGCGGAGCAGACGGTGGGGCCGGTGGGGTCGCCGGTGTCGCAGACGCGCACGCCGCTGGCGGCGCACTGGCCGTTGCCGGCGGTGCAGCCGACGCCCTTGTCGGCCCAGGTGGCGCCCTCGTCGGTGGAGCCGTCGCAGTCGTCGTCGAGGCCGTTGCAGACCTCGACGCCCGGCGTGCCGATGATGGCGGAGCAGACGGTGGGGCCGCCGGGGTTGGCGGTGTCGCAGATCTTGGTGCCGGAGGTCTCGCAGGTGCCCGCGCCGTTGGTGCAGACCGTCCCCTTGTCGGACCACTGGGCGTCCTCGTCGGTGAGGCTGTCGCAGTCGTTGTCGAGGCCGTCGCAGACCTCGACGCCGGGGGTGCCCATGGTCACCGAGCAGACGGTGGGGCCGCCGGGGGTGCCGGTGTCGCAGACCCGCACGCCGCTGGCGGCGCACTGACCGGTGCCGACGGTGCAGGAGCTGCCCTTGTCGGCCCAGAGGATCTCGTCAGTCTGGCCGTCGCAGTCGTCGTCGAGGCCGTTGCAGATCTCGGCCCCGCCGCTGCCGGCGACCGCCGAGCAGACCGTGGCGCCCGAGGGGTTGGCGGTGTCGCAGACCAGCACGCCGACCACCTCGCAGGTGCCGACGCCGTCGGTGCAGACGTCACCCTTGTCCAGCCAGATGGCGTTCTCGTCGGTCTGACCGTCGCAGTCGTCGTCGAGGCCGTTGCAGACCTCGGTGCCCGGTGTGCTGGGCGTCGCCGAGCAGACGGCCGGGCCGCTGGGGTTGGCGGCGTCGCAGACGAAGAGGCCGCCGGTGGCGCACTGGCCGGTGCCGGCCTGGCAACTCTGGCCCTTGGTGGCCCACTGGGCGTCCTCGTCGGTGGAGCCGTCGCAGTCGTCGTCGAGGCCGTTGCAGATCTCGGTGCCCGCGGCGCCGGGGGTGGCCGAGCAGATGGTCGGGCCCGCCGGGTTCGCGGGGTCGCAGCCCCGGGTGCCGGTGGTGGTGCACTGGCCCACGCCGCTGGTGCAGATGGCGCCCTTGTCGGTCCAGAGGGCGTCCTCGTCGGTGAGGCCGTCGCAGTCGTCGTCGAGGCCGTTGCAGACCTCGACGCCCGCGGCGCCCGGGGTCGCCGAGCAGACGGTGGGGCCGGCGGGGTTGGCGGTGTCGCAGCGCAGGGTGCCCGAGGCCTGGCAGATGCCCTGGCCCACGGTGCAGACCGTTCCCTTGTCGGCCCAGGTGGCGTCCTCGTCGGTCTGGCCGTCGCAGTCGTCGTCCAGGGCGTTGCAGACCTCGGTGCCGGTGGCGCCCGCGGTGGCGCTGCAGAGGAGCGGGCCGCCGGGGTTGGCGGTGTCGCAGCCCAGGGTGCCGGTGGCCGCGCACTGGCCGGTGGAGACGGTGCAGACCTGGCCCTTGTCGGTCCAGGCCGGATCCTCGTCGGTGGAGCCGTCGCAGTCGTCGTCGAGGCCGTTGCAGACCTCGGCGCCGCCGCCGCTGGCGCCCACCGAGCAGGCGGTGGCGCCCGCGGGGTTGGCGGTGTCGCAGACCTTCACGCCGACGTTCTCGCAGGCCCCGATGCCCACCCGGCAGATGTTGCCGAGGTCGAGCCAGAGGGCGTCCTCGTCGGTGTTGCCGTCGCAGTCGTTGTCCACCCGGTCACAGACCTCGGCGGAGGGCGTGCCCTCGATGGCGTTGCAGATGGTGGGGCCGGCGGGGTTCGTCGGATCGCAGGAGAGCACGCCGGTGCGCTGGCAGGCGCCCAGCCCGCGGGAGCAGAGGCTGCCCTTGTCCGCCCAGGTCGCGTCCTCGTCGGTCTGGCCGTCGCAGTCGTCGTCGAGGCCGTTGCAGGTCTCGAAGGTGCCGGTGGTGGACTGGCTCGCGGAGCAGACGGTGGGGCCCGCGGGGTTGGCCGGATCGCAGAGGCGGATGCCGGGGGTCTCGCAGATGCCCAGGCCCGAGGTGCAGACCGCGCCCTTGTCGGCCCAGAGGGCCTCCTCGTCGGTCTGGCCGTCGCAGTCGTCGTCGACGCCGTTGCAGATCTCGATGCTCTCGGCGGCCGGGACCGCGTTGCAGATGGTCGGGCCGGTGGAGTCGGAGGGATCGCAGACCTTCAGGCCGGGGCGCTGGCAGGTGCCGATGCCGTTGGTGCAGACCGCGCCGATGTCGGTCCAGTCGGTGCCCTCGTCGGTGTTACCGTCGCAGTCGTTGTCGCGGCCGTCGCAGATCTCGGTCGTGGGGGGGCCGGCGACGGCGTCGCAGATGGTCGCGGCGTTCGGATCGAGGGGATCGCAGATGAAGATGCCCACGCCCTCGCAGCCGCCCTCGACGACGCGGCAGACCTCGTTGAGGTTCGACCACTGGGGCTCCTCGTCGGTCTGGCCGTCGCAGTCGTCGTCGACGCCGTTGCAGATCTCGGTCTCGCCGGTGCCCGGGGCGCCGGAGCAGACCAGGGGACCGGTCCGGTTGGTCTCGTCGCAGATGAAGACGCCGGCGGCGGAGCAGGCGCCGAGGCCCACGAAGCAGGTCTCGCCCTTCTGGCTCCAGTCCGGGCCGCCCTCGGGGCCCTCGTCGGTCAGTCCATCGCAGTCGTCGTCGACGCCGTTGCAGATCTCATCGGGGCAGTTTCCGAGGCCTCCGCCTCCGTCGCAGCTACAGCCGCCGGACCCCCAGACGATGAACGAAAGACAGACGACTCCAGCGACGACCAGATTGCGACCCATGTTCTCTCCCAGGCGAGCGGCCCCCCGAATGATTCCCCCCCGGGGATGGGCCCGCTTCCGCCAGGTATTTCAGCACGTTCGAGTGCCAGTTCGCCACCGAACAAACCGTGCAGGGGTTCGGGCGATGACCTATCCTCTCCCAGAACGCGGCTACTACCTGCCGAGAACGGAGTCCGCAATGGCAAAGATCGCTCTCTACCCCCTCCTCCTGGGCCTCGCGCTCACCTTCCTCCCCGGCTGCCGGACCACCGCCACCCAGCGGCTGGGCGCGCCGCCCCTCACGACCGTCGCGTCGGTGGACCTCCAGCGCTACCTCGGCACCTGGTACGAGATCGCCGCCTTCCCCCAGTCCTTCCAGAAGGGCTGCACGGCGACCACCGCCAACTACAGCCTGGCGCCCGAGGGGCACATCGTGGTGGTGAACCGCTGCCGCCGCGGCGGGCTCGAGGCGAAGGAGGACGAGGCGAAGGGCCGGGCGCGCGTCGTCGACCCGGAGACCAACGCCCGCCTGGAGGTCAGCTTCTTCCGGCCCTTCTGGGGCGACTACTGGATCATCGACCTGGGCGCCGACTACGAGTACGCCGTCGTCGGGCACCCCGGCCGCGACTACCTCTGGATCCTCTCCCGGCAGCCCTGGCTGGAGGAGGCGGTCTACGCCGGCATCCTCGAGCGGCTGAAGGCGCAGCACTACGAGCTCGAGCGGCTGGTGAAGACCCTCCACCCGCCCCGGCCCGAGGCCGAGACCGAGACCGAGTCAGAGGCCACACCCCCCGAGGTCGGCTCGCCGCTCTAGCGCAGGCCGATCGCGGCGCGCTCGTCGTCGCGCAGGATCCGGGGATCGACCACCGGCTTCTTCGAGGCGCGATCGAAGAAGGGCGAGGGCCAGGCGTTGCCCCGCAGGTAGTCCAGGGACATCCCGGCCAGGGTCTTCAGGACGAGGGAGGCCGACCCCTTGGGGTGCGCCGCGGGGTGGGGATCCTTCGCGTGCCGGCCGTGGACCCGGTAGCGCACCGGCCCGAAGCCCGGCTCGCGCTCGCCGTCCAGGAAGAGGTGGGGCATCCCCAGCCAGGGCACCCAGGCCTGCTCCACCGTGTTGGCGATGGGGGTCTGGCAGCACTGGGCGTGGAAGCGCATCGCCCCCTTCGCGGTGAGGCGCAGGCAGCGCAGGTGCTCCTGCCCGGTGAGCAGCCGGATCTGCGAGGGCGCGAACTGGTAGACGTGGGTGCCCTGCTGCGCGTCGAGGAGCTCGTCCTCCCGGCCGAGGTGCTTCGCGTAGGCCTGGCACCACCGGCAGTAGCAGACGATCCGGTAGAGCTCCTTCACGTTCGTCGCGACGCCGGTCATCGCGCCGCAGCGGCACTTCAGGGGGATCTCGGTGGGCATCGCCCGAACGCTAGAGTGGCTGCGTCCTGGGTGCAAACGAGAAGCGCAGCGCCAGGAGCGCGAGGAGGACGAGGGCGAGCGCGCTCCCGGGCGCGCCGCTGGTGCTGCAGCCCGCGGTGCCGGCGCCGGTGAAGGCGCCGTCGTCCCGCGGAGGATCGGAGGGATCGAGGGGGTCGGCCGCCGGATCCTCGACCGGGGGCTCGCCGGGCGGAGGATCCTCGGCCGGAGGATCGGTCACCCCCGGAGGGTCCCCGGCGGGCGGATCCTCGGCCGGGGGATCGGGCTCCGGCGGCGGCTCGAGCGGATCGGGGGTGAGCCGCACGGCGTCGGCCATGATGTGCTGGTCGGCGGGGACGCTGACCTCGGCGTTGTCGTAGACCGCGAGGAACTGACCCCGGCCGGCCCCGAACTCGAAGCTGCCCAGGGAGACCCAGCCGCCGCTGCCCAGGGTCTGGTCCTGGACGATGGCGTGATCGCCGGCGGCGGTGTGCAGGAGGTAGGGGGTGTCGGCGTAGACCGCGTAGGCCGGATCGGTGCTCACCTCCACCCGGTAGCGGCCCGCCTGCTCGGGGTGCAGCTGCCACCAGGCCCAGTTGCTCGGCAGGTCGGAGCGGAAGGCGTTCGTCCAGCGCAGGTGGCCGCCCTCGCCCGAGCCATCGACCTCCCGCCAGTACTGGCTGGGGCCGAAGGCCTGGAAGCAGGAACCCTGCTCGTCGACGGTCCCGCCCCCGGGGCCGAGGACCTTGCAGGGGGGGCGGCTGGCGCAGTGGCCGGGCCGCCGCCGCTTGCCGGTGCCGCTGCCGGCGAAGACGCCCCAGTGGTTGGCGACCGCCCGGTAGGAGCCGCCGCCGTTGTTCCCCTTCGCGTCGTTCAGGTAGCCCGCGCCCTCCTGCCACATCTGGCTGGAGCCGCCGCCGTCGAGGTTGAAGGCGACGTGGGCGCCGAGCTTCCCCATCACCTCGGCCAGCTCGGCCCCGTACATCCCGGCCGAGAGGCTGGTGCGTCCATCGACCACCAGCAGGATGAGGGTCTGGCGATCGGCCGTGATCCCCATCGCGGTGCGCGGGTGGCGGGTTCGCATGTCCGAGCGATCGGGGAAGCAGTCGCTCGCGGTCGGGCTCGAGCACGTCACCGGCGCGCCGTCGACCACCAGCTCCGGGAAGCCGCTGACCAGGGCCAGGGTCCCCGGGGGCACCTCGGCGGTGACCCGGCCGGGCGAGAAGCCGGTGGCGGGGCCGCCGTTTCGCTTCACCCGCTTCGAGTGGCTGTACTCCACCCAGTCCGGGCCGAAGGCGATCCACCCGTACTTCTCGTAGAACCACTCCGAGCCGTAGGCGGGATCGGTGCCGGTCTGCTCGAGGGGCCAGGGCACGCCGCGGCCGACGGCCTGGCCGTAGACCCGCGGCCCGGTCTTGTAGAAGTCGCCGTTCACCGCCAGCACGGCGCCCTGGCTGCTGGCCCAGGCGCCGGTGGTCTGCAGGCCGTCCGGGGCGAAGGTCGCGTCGACGTGGACCCGGTCGCTGCAGAGGTCGACCAGGGCCACCCACATCCGGGTGCTCGGGCTGCTGGTCCGGTAGTGGCGGACGGTGAGGCCGGGCTCCGGGCTGCTCTCGCTCTGCAGGCTCAGGCTCACCGCCCGGGCCGGGGAGGCGGGCGCCAGCGCCGCGAGGAGGACGAGGAGGAGGCCAGGGAGCGGGCGCAGGGTTCGCATGATCCCAAGACAGAGCAAGACCCGGACCTAAGCCAAGCCACTGGAATCAGACGGCTTCTCTCCGGGCGCCGGGCCAGGGGCGTCGGCTGGCGGGGCAGGCCGTCCAGATCCTTCGCGCCCGGCGCCGTAACGATGCGTTACGGGGCCAGCGCCGGTCCGGCGAGCACCGCGTCCAGGCCGCAGGCGCGGGGAGGGCGGCCGGTCTCGGCCTCGACGGCGGCCCGCAGCGCCGGGAGCCGGGCGGCCGCGGGCAGCCGCAGGGCCTCGGCGATCGCCTCGCTCCCCGGCTCCATCCGGTAGCGGCGCAGGAGGCGCTGCTCCCGCTCGGCGGTGGGGAGGCCCGGCAGGGTCTCGAGCTCGACCAGCAGATCGCAGAGGCGCTGCCAGTCCCCGGCGGCGCTGCCCGCGGGGTGGGGGCCGAGCAGGCGCTGGAGCGGGGGGCACTGATAGACCGCGTCGCCGCTGGCGTGGGCCGAGCGCAGCAGGCGGGCGTAGCGCTCCTCGGGGGCGGCCGCGAGCACCGCCGCGAGGATGTCCCGGGCGCCCCGGCCGGGGCTCTGCTCGTCGAAGTCCTCGAAGGCCAGCGCCACCTTCTCCTCGTCGCCGAGCGAGGGATCGAGCTCCCGGGCGGCGGCGGCGGCGCAGAGATCCTCGAGGTCGGCCTCGACGCCCCCGTAGATCCCCGAGAGGGCGAGGCCGACGCCCGAGAGGAAGAGGAGGGCGAGGAGGATCGCGAGCCGGTTCGATCTCACGGCGCCGCCTCCTCCGCCGGCGCCGGCGGCGCCGCGGGCTCCGGCTCGGGATCGGGCGGGACGTAGGGGGGCAGCGAGTCGGGGGGCGCGGCGCCGAGCTTGATCAGGGCCTTGCGGTAGTAGCGGGCCTCGAAGGTGAAGCCGAGCTGCTTGGAGAGCTGCTCCATCCGCTCGAAGCGGGCGGTGAGCTCGCAGTCGGTGCTCCAGCAGAGCTTCTTCAGGCAGGAAGGGCAGAGGTGGATCGGGCGGCCCTCCGACTCGTCCAGGCTGTTGCTGCCGTTCTCGAGGCACTCCCAGGCGACGCAGTGCGAGACCGAGAACATGTGGAAGATCTCGTGGGTGGCGGTGGCCGCCGTGCTCATCAGGGTGTCGCGGTAGGCCTCCTCGCTCTCGGAGGGATCACCGAAGCGGGCGATGGACCAGACCCCAACCCCCTGGCGGTAGCTGGCCATCCCGAAGACGAAGTTCCAGCTCGGCTCGGGGAAGAGGTCCACGGTGGTCAGGCCGAGGTAGGCCATGGCGTCGGCGGGGATCCGGGGGAGGAGCAGGTCGTTGAGCAGGAAGCGGGCGTCGAGCTGCTTCACGCCCCAGCTGGGATGGACGCGCCTTGCCTCCTCCGGGACGGCCGAGAGGGGGATGGGCGGCAGCAGCTTAGTCGGCAGGCCGAAGAAGGCCTCGGTCCACCGCAGGGTGTCGTCGATGAGCCGCTGCTGGGTCTCGTCGAAGTCGCCGATGGGCTGCAGGTAGAGGGTGCGGCGCTCGGGGGTGGGGCGCCGGGGGTTCGAGGCGAGGTACTCGGCCACCGGCTGGCCGGGCTCGGAGTGCTCGTAGAGCCAGTCGCCCGGGATGGGGGCGCCCATCGCCAGGAAGAGGGGCTTGAGCTCGTCGTAGGGCGGGCCGAGAGCCTCATGGCGCAGCGCGGCCGCCGCGTGCTTCTTCGGCTTGCGCGCGAGGCCCGCGGCGGCGGCGCTCCGGCGCTTCAGCGTGGCCACCCCCCCGAGGAGCAGGACGAGGGTGCACAGGAAGGTGATGGCCAGCAGGCCCCGCCGCGAGAAGAGCGCGCCCTGGCGGCTGCTGGCCGGCGCCTCAGGCATCGCCGCCCCCCTCCACCACGAAGAGCGCGCGCTGGCGCGGGCCCGGCGCGAGGGGCGAGAGCAGGCCGAGGAGGTGGCGGACGAAGGTGACCGCCTCGCGCTCGTCGACGCCGCTTCGCGCAAGGAGGGCCGAGCTCCGCGCCAGGACCACCGCGAGAATCGTCTCGTCCGGGCGCGGCGCGTCCTCCGAGAGGACGCCCTGCTCGAGCAGGTGGGCCCGGAGCTGCGCCTGCTTCTTCTTGTTGAAGCGGATGGAGGCCTCCTCGAGGGCCGCGAGGAAGGCCTCGGCGTCCGGGCCGCGCTCCTCGAAGATCGCCCGCACCCGCTCCTCGAGCGCACCGCTGACGGCGCCGCTCTCGCGAACGTCGCGCCAGCACAGGGGCCGGCCTCGCCCGTGGCGCCAGGCCGCGAGGGTCTCCTCGAGGAGCTTCCCGCGCAGGTCGAGGAGGGCGGGGAGCTCGGGTGCCAGGAAGGGAGCCCGGCCGGGGAGGCCGGGGTCGCCCCACGCGCTGCGCCAGATGCCGAGGGTCCGTACGCCCTGCAGGAGCAGGGCGTGGACCGCCGGGAGGTCGTCGGGCAGCAGGTGGAGGAGGTGCCAGGCCTCGGCGATCCGGTGTCCCTCGGGGCGGGGGATCTTCAGGAGGCGGGCGTAGGCGTCGGCGTCCCCGCCCGGCGGCGGAGCGGGGGGCGCGAGGGCGTCGGCGGCGGAGGGGGCGATGGAGCGGCCCTCCCCCCAGTCCTCGGCCACGAGGCCGGCGCGGATCGGGAGCGTGTTGAGGAGGGCCTCGCCCTCGTCGCCGCGGCGACGCGCGGCCTCTCTCCATCGCTCGAGCTCCTCGGGCTGGGCCGTGAAGTAGAAGATCTGCCTCCCCCCCGCAGCCAGCTCGAAGAGGGTGCCGGCGACCTCCTCGAAGCGGTGGGGGTCGGTGGTCGAGAGCAGCTCGTCGAGGCAGAGGGGGAGGGCCGGGCCCCCCTTCTCCCGGGCCTCGATGGCGGCGAGGCGCGCCGCGAGCAGGAGGTGAACCCGGGTGCCGCTCGAGAGCTCGTCGAGGGTGCGCGGCAGCTGCTGCGAGGTGTCGAGGGCGGTGAAGGTCCCCTCCACGTGATCGATCTGGAGCTCCCACTGGTGGTCGGTGAAGTCGGCGAAGAGCCGGCAGGCCCGCTCGAGGCGCTCGGGCCGGTGATCGGCGACGAAGGCGTCGCGCGCCTCCACCAGGAAGAGGTCGGCCAGCGCCCGGGCGAGGGCCTCGTCGCGGGCGCGCTCGAGGGCCGCGGAGGCGGCGTGGAGCTCGGCGCGGGCCTCCTGCATGGCGCTCGCGTCGCCGGCCTGCTTCACCATCATCTTGATGTCGGAGATCCGATCGCTCACCCGGGCGAGGCTCTCGGCCTCCCCCTCGAGCCGGGCCTTCAGGGTCTCGAGCTGCTCCCGGGTGACGGCCTCGCGGTCGACGCCCAGGGGCGCGAGCGCCTCGTCGGTGAGGCGGGCCTCGCTGCGGGCGAGCTCGCCCTCGGCCACGCGCAGGGCCTCCTCGAGGGCGTCGAGCCCGGGCCGGGCCGAGGCGAGGCGGTGGAGGGTGGCCTCGTCCCCGGCGGCGACGCCCCAGCCCGCCCAGGCGGCGGTGAGCTCCTCCTCGCGGCGCGCGAGGGCCTCGCCGTCGCGGGTGAGGCGCCGCTCGGCCTCCCGCCGCTGCCGGCGAAGGTCGTCGAGCCGACCGGCCCGCCGCTCGACCTCCTCCAGGCAGTGGACCAGCCCCTCGGCCGTGCCGGGGAGCTCGACGCCCAGGCCCTCCAGCCAGCCGCCGAGGGCGCGCCGGTCGGACTCGAGCTCCCCCTCGAGGGTGGCGACGGCCTGACGCTGGCGGGCGAGCTCGCTGCGGGCCTCGACCAGGCGGATGATCCGCTGGGCTCGCTCGTGGGCGGTGAGGGCCGGGAGCTCGGGGGAGAGCCCCAGGGCCAGGAAGGTCTCGGCCGCCTCGTCCTGCAGCTTCGCCGCGGCCTCGTCGAGATCGCCCGAGCGCAGCCGGGCCCGGGAGAGCTGCTCGTCGGTGGTCTGCCGGCCGGCGAGCGCCTCCCAGGCTTCGGTGAGGCGAGCGGTGACCGCCTCGCGGGTCCAGGCCTCGGGCAGGACCCCGGCCCGGGTGGCGGCCTCTTCCAGGGCGGCGCGCCGCCCGGTGTCGCGGGGCCGGCTCGTCCAGCGAGCCAGGAAGAAGCTCGCCCCGCCGAGGACGATGACCCCGCCGAGGAGCCCGAGGAGGGTGGGCAGGCGCAGGCCCAGGAAGATCGCGCCGAGGAGCGCGCCGAGGCCGACGCCGGCGAGGAGGGTGAGGACGAAGAGGAGGCCCCGCCCGCGCCCCGCGGGCTCGGGGCTCACGATCAGCCAGTCGCGCAGGGCCTCGCTGCCCTGGCGCAGGGCGAGGACGTCCTCCGGGAGCGAGCGCTGCCGGGTCGCCTCCTGGTCGCGCTCGAGCCACTGCTCGAGCTCGACCACGATCCGCCTCGCGCCCTCGCGCTCGGCGAGCTTGCCGGTGAGCTCCTCGAGGGCGTGGTGCAGCTTGCGGACCTGCTCCTCCTTCAGCGGCCCCTCCGGGGACTCCCCGGGCGGCGGGCCGAAGAGGGCGCGGCCCATCTCCGCCTCGTCCTCCCGGGCCGCCTCCAGGGCCGCCCGGGCGCGCTCGAGCTCGCCCGCCCGCTGGCGGAGCGCCTCGGCCTCCGCCCGGCGGGCCTTCACCGCCTCGGCCGGAGGCGCCTCGCTCGCGAAGGCCGCCTGCGCCTCGTCGTCCTCCAGCTGGGCGACCTCGCCCCGGGTCTCGGCGAGCGCCGCCTCGGCCTCGGCGCGCGCCCGCCGCAGCGAAGCCAGGCGGGCCGGCGCGTCTTCCTCGACCGCCTCGATTCCTTCCTCCAGCGAGGCGCGCTGCCGCCGAAGCTCGGCCAGGCCCTGACGCAGCTCGAGGAGCTCGAGGAGGGCCTCCACGGTGCCGAGCTCGCGGGTGGCCCGAAGAGCGCGATCCCGCTCGCGGCCGAGCGCGGCCAGCTGCTCCTCGTCCCGGGCGAGCTCGCCGGCGTCGGCGCGCAGGCGCCGCAGGGTGTTGCGGGCCGCCTCGTGGCGGCGGGGCTCGGCGGCCCGCGCGGCCGAGGGAGAGACGAAGGCCTTGCGGGCCGCCTCGAGATCGATGCCGCCGAAGAGCTCCTCGGCGAAGCGGGCGGCGAGCGCCTCGTCGTCGGCCTCGCTGAGCTCGGAGAGGTCGAGGGCGTAGAGCTCGGGTTCGTAGGCGAGGGGGGGTCGGGGCAGCT
>JARGFU010000044.1:0-25793 GCA_029210625.1 Deltaproteobacteria bacterium
GCGAGCTGGGTTCAGAACGTCGTGAGACAGTTCGGTCCCTATCTGCCGTGGGCGAAGGAAATTTGAGAGGATCTGTCCTTAGTACGAGAGGACCGGGATGGACGCACCTCTAGTGGACCGGTTGTCACGCCAGTGGCACAGCCGGGTAGCCATGTGCGGAACGGATAACCGCTGAAAGCATCTAAGCGGGAAGCCAACCTCAAGATTAGATTTCCCAACCGCAAGGTTCTCAAGGCCCGTCGTAGACTACGACGTTGATAGGCCGGAGGTGGAAGCGCAGCAATGCGTGTAGCTGACCGGTACTAATAGGCCGTGAGGCTTGGTTTCTTCCCTTTCCCGTCGTCGAATCATCGACACGGTTTCGGGTCGAAATCGAGATCGAAACCGGGAGCAATCCCGGAAACGACTGGCGCTCGGTACACGAGCGTGCAATGCCATTCGTATGTACATCTTCGCGGATCGCGAGAGCGATCCCAGCAGTTTTTCCGGTGGCAATTGCGAGGGGGCCACACCCGTTCCCATCTCGAACACGGTAGTAAAGTCCCTCAGCGCCGATGGTACTGCACTGGTGACGGTGTGGGAGAGTAGGACGCCGCCGGAGCTTATTTGGAAGGCCCCGTGGACCTTGGGTTCACGGGGCCTTCGTCTTTAAGGTATCCCCTGTCCATGGCCCGGCGCTTCAATCCTCGCGATCACTACTTCCGGAAGGCACAGAAGGAGGGCCTGCGGGCCCGATCCGCCTTCAAGCTCGAGGAGGTCGCCCAGAAGCACCGTCTCTTCCGGCCCGGGCTGCGAGTCCTCGATCTCGGGGCCGCCCCGGGGGGCTTCCTCCAGGTGATCGCCGCCGCCGTGGGCAAGAAGGGCCGGGCCGTCGGGGTGGATCTGCAGGAGATCGCCGATCTGGGCCTCGAGCAGGTGTCCACCCTGGTGGCCAGCGTCGAGGACGAGGATCTCTCGGAGCGGCTACTCGAGCAGACGGAGGGGCGGCCCTTCGATCTGATCTGCTCGGACATGGCCCCGGCGACGACCGGCTCGAAGGGCACCGACGTGGCCCGATCTCACCGGCTGGTGGAGCGGACCCTGGAGCTCTTGCCGGAGCTGCTCCGGCCCCGGGGCCACCTGGTGATCAAGGTCTTCATGGGGCCGGGCTTCGAGGAGCTGCGCGACGAGCTCCGGAACCACTTCGAGAAGGTCTCGGTGGAGCGCCCGAAGGCGATCCGCTCCCAGAGCAAGGAGTGCTACCTGGTGGGCCTCGAGCTCAAGACCGGGGAGCAGCCAGGCTAGGGATCAGCCCGGATCGGCCGAGAGGAGCTTCTCGACGGCGAGGAGGATCTCCGGCATCGGGGTCTCCTTGGGCAGGAAGGTGGCCCGGCGCCGGCTGGCGATCCCGGCCCCCACGTCGAAGCCCACCTTGCCCGAGAGCAGGAGGACCGGCAGATCGGCCTCACCGCCGACCGAGCGCAGCCGATCGAGGACCTCGGCGCCCTTCATCTCGGGCAGCTCCAGGTCGAGGATCAGCAGATCGAGGGTGAGGATCTCCTCGGAGATGATCTTCAGGGCCTCGGTCCCGGTCTCGGCCTCGATGACCTCGTAGCCTCCCTCCCGGAGGGCGTCGCCCACCACGGTCCGGAAGAAGCGGGTGTCGTCGACCAGGAGGATCCGCAGGCGATGCCGCAGGGAAAGCTTCTGGAGGTAGTTCTCCAGGGTCGCGATCGTCTCGTCGTCCAGGCTCTCGAAGGCGATCCCCACGCCGGTGGTGCCGTCCTCTTGCTGATCGTGGTGGCGAACCTCGCCCTCGAGCCCGAGGGGGAGCTCGGTCTCCGGGAGCCGGAGCTCCAGGGCGACGTGGCTGCCGACCGGCGGCGGGTGGTGGGTCTTGAGGAAGAGGCCCCCCGAGGAGAGGTTCTGGGTGAGGAGGTGCTCGATCTCCTGAGGGCCCTGGAGGGCGACCCGGAGGCGGATCGGGAGGCGGCGCTCGGTGCGCCGGTCCTTGCCCTCGAGCCCGGCGCCGGTGGCCGCCGCCTCGACGAGGCGCAGGAGCCGCTCCCGGCCGTGGGCGGCGAGGGAGAGGAACTTCAGTCCCACCCCATCGAGCCGCCCGAGGCCCTCGGCCTGCTCTCGCCCGAGGCGGAAGACGACCCGGGCGGTGAGCCGGACCTCGGGGCCGAGCCCCTGGAGGACCACGTTGGCGATGCTCCCGATGGGCGGGAAGGCGCCCCCGAGCTCGACGAAGCAGCCGGAGAGGGCGATGTTCGAGACCTTCCCGCGGTGCGGCGCGCCCTCGACGGTGAGGGTGGCCACCAGATCGCCCGGGCCGGGGAAGCGCCGGGCCCGCCGACGCTCGCGGACCCCGGTTCCGTCACCCTGGGCCGCCTCCTGGATCACCTTGAGGGCGTCAATCGGATCCAGCCGATCGCCCAGGTGGATGTCGAAGCCCGAGAGCATGGCGCGGGCGGGTCCGGAGGGGGTGACGAGGGGGCGGACGAGGCGATCGGCGCCCAGGCCGGGCACGGCGGCGAGGGTCGCGTCGGGATCGAAGCCCTCGGCGGCGGCCTCGAGGAGGATCGCCGCGGCGCCGGTGGAGGTGCGGAAGTAGGCGCTCGCCTTCAGGCGGGCCCGGGCCGGGACCTCGGCGATCAGGCGCCGGATCGTCACCGAGAGTGAGTCCAGCTCCTCGTCCGTACGCCGCAGGACCAGCAGGAGGACCTTGTCGCCCCCCTCGCTCACTTAGGCTGCACCCGGAAGAACTTCCGCTTCCCCACCTGGAGGAGGTACTCGCCGCTGGAGAGCTCCGCCTGGGGATCGGCGACCTTCTCTCCGTCCACCTTCACGCCGCCGCCCTTGATCAGGCGGCGGGCCTCGGAGCGCGAGCCGGCCAGGCCCAGGTCGGCGATCATCCCGGCGAGGGAGGCGCCCTCGGGGGGGAAGGTGTAGGCGCCCTCGGGGATCTCCTCGGGGAGGCCCCGGTTCGTGTGCACCCGCGCGAAGTGCGCGGCGGCGGCCTCGCCGGCCTCCTCCCCGTGGTAGCGGACGACCATCTCCCGGGCGAGGGCCTCCTTGGCGCTCTTCGGGTGGAGGCTGCCCTCGGCCACGGCCTGCTTCTCCGCGGCGATCTCGGCCGTGCTGCGGTCGGAGAGGAGCTCGTAGTAGCGCCACATGAGATCGTCGGTGATGCTCATGAGCTTGCCGAAGATCTCCTCCGGCGGCTCGTCGATGCCGACGTAGTTGCCCAGGGACTTGGACATCTTCTCTCCGACCAGCTTCCCGTCGACCAGGCGGCCCTCGGTGCCCTCCAGGAGGGGGGAGGTCATGACCACCTGCGGGCGCTGCCCGTGATCCCGCATCAGCTCGCGCCCCACGAGGAGGTTGAAGAGCTGATCCGTCCCGCCCAGCTCGACGTCCGCCTCGAGGGCGACGGAGTCGTAGCCCTGGAGGAGCGGGTAGAGGAACTCGTGGATCGAGATCGGGATGCCGGCCTTGTAGCGCTTCTTGAAGTCGTCGCGCTCGAGCATCCGGGCCACCGTGTAGTGGGCGGCCAGCTTGATGATCCCGCTCGCCCCGAGCGGCTCCAGCCACTCGCTGTTGAAGCGGATCTCGGTGAGCTCGGGATCGAGCACCTTCTTCACCTGCGCCTCGAAGGTGCTGGCGTTCCGGCGGATGGCCTCCTCCTCGAGGGGAGGCCGGGTGGCGTTCTTCCCGGTGGGATCTCCGATCCGGGCGGTGTAGTCGCCGATGACGAAGATCGCGCGGTGCCCCAGGGCCTGGAAGCGCTTCATCCGGGCCAGGACCACGGTGTGGCCGAGGTGGAGGTCGGGGGCGGTGGGATCGAAGCCGGCCTTGATCTTCAGGGGACGGCCGGCCGCGAGGAGCTCCTCGAGCTGCTCGCGCGAGTGGAGATCGACGGCCCCCCGGGTGACCTCGTCCAGGTTGAGTGCGCTCGTTTCGTTGGGCATGGAGGGGCTTCCGTCCTGCATCTAGAGAGAAGATCGAGCGCCTATTTTGCAGCTTTCCCGAGCACAGGCAACACGCCGTCCGGTGTGACGAGGTGATCCACTGGCGCGTCGTGCGCGTCGCGGGGGAGCGCCTCGAGGATCTGGAAGCCGTGGGCGACGCCGACCCGGATCGCCGGCGTCTCCGGCAAGGTCGCGTCGTAGTAGCCGCCCCCCTGGCCCAGGCGGTTCCCCTCCCGGTCGAAGGCCACGCCGGGCACGAGGATTAGATCGAGGGCGTCGAGGGGAACCGGCAGGCTCCGTCCCGGCGGTGGGGTGGGGATCTCGAAGGGGCCGGGCACGAGTGCGGCGCCGGGCTCGAGCACCCAGAAGCTCAAGGTGCGGCTCCCGGGCTCCATCCGGGGGTAGGCCAGCCGCTGCGCTCCGAGGTGCGCGAAGAGCGGCTCGAGCGGCACCTCCCCCCGGACGGCCGCGTAGATTCCGATCGTGCGCGCGCCCTCGAAGAAGGAGGCGTCAGTGAGGTGCCGGATCACGGCCTCCCCGGCCGCCTGCACCGAGGCCGGATCGAGGGCGCCCCGGTGGGCCAGGAGGCGGCGGCGCAGGTCGCGCTTGCTCTTCGCGGATACTGCCATGGGGAAGAGGGCCTCGAAGTAGACCCCGCATGGGCCGTGTGAGCTGCGTCAACCGAACCCGAAAATTCCAGGTGGGAGGACCTTGTGGTGCCGTAGGCTTCCCTCTGGCTCGCCACGTGGACGAGCAAGGGCTTGCTCATGTCACCTCGAGAGGTCCCCCCTGGTTGATTGTATCGGCTCGGATCATACAACTCAGCACGGGCCCAGCAGGGAAAGGGTTGGAAGCCCGTGCGGCGGGTCCACGTTGTGCGAGCTTCCGGAAACTCATTGGGCGACCTCCAGCCGCGCCTCGATCTCCTCCTCGACGATCCCGAGGAGGCGCTCCGAGCGCTGGCGGAGGACCTGGCGAAAGGCGGCGTCGTCGGCCCGCGAGGTCTCTCGCTGGGCGGTGAGGGTGAGCACCTCGTCGGCGAGCGCGAGGGCGGCCATCACGGCGAGGTGGCCGCGGTCGACCTCGCCGGTCGCCCGGGCGATGGTGTCGAGGTGGGACTCGAGGAGGGTCAGGGCCTCGTCGACCCGGGCGCGATCCCGCGCCGAGCCGGAGGCTCGCACCGGATAGCGGTGCCCGAGCACCGTGACCTCGATCCGGCCTTCGTCCTTCGCCACCTTGCTCACCTCCATGCTTCGAGAATACCGCCGCACTCACTCGCGTCGTTCACCATCGACGACCCAGCTTCATGCGGAAGGGAACTATAGGAGTGCGTCACCTGCCCAGTCAAGGCAGGGCCTTCCGGTATGTTCCAAAAAATCCAGTGAATCCATATGTTTATGATGGAGGCCGGGAATGATACGCTCCCGAATCATGCTAGTGCGACGCTCGACGGCTCTCGGGATCGTGACCCTCCTCCTCGCTGCCCTCGCGCCGGGGGGCGCAGAGGCGGCGAAGCTCTCCGGCGTCTGGGACGGCCCCCTCGGGCCGGTGAAGATCTCCCAGAGCGGCGGCCGGGTGACCGGGACCCTCGCCGCGCCGAGCGAGCACTGCGGGCTGAAGAAGGGTGAGCGCGTCGTCGACGGGACGATGATGGCGGGAAACTTCTCGGGGAAGGTCCGCCTCTGTCAGACGGGCTGCGACACGGAGGGGCCCGGCTGGGCCTTCGCGATGCTGGTGCAGGCGGGGCGCAGGCTCTCGGGCGCCGCGGCGATCAAGATCGGCGCGGGGTGCCGGGTCCCCGGCCGGACCGACAACGGGGGCGTCGTCTTCCACCGGCGCGCGCCGCCCAAGCCGAAGGTCGAGACGCCGCCGCCGGAGGGCGACGAGGGCACCGAGACCGGGACGGGGGAGAGCGGCAGCGCGCCGGATCACCCGATGGTCGGGCCGGCCCAGGAAGGCTACGACCCGCGAATGGCCGGGAGCCTGCGGGAGAAGGCGATGAACGTGGCCCGGGACGGCGCGACCTACCTCGAGGAGGGCCGCTTCGAGAAGGCCCGGGAGCGCTTCATGGAGGCGATCGAGATCGATCCCTCCTACGCCGAGGGCTACAACGGGATCGGCGTGACCTACGCCCTGCGGCGCGACTGGGACGAGGCGGCGAGCTGGTATCAGCGCTCGATCGGGACGAACCCCGACATCGGCGACGCCTACTACAACCTCGCCTGCGCCTATGCGCAGACCGGGAAGGCGGACCTCGCCGTTCGCTATCTGCGCATCGCGGTGCTCAACGGCTACAGCGAGACCACGAACCTGAAGGAAGATCCGGATCTCGCGCCCCTGCGCAAGCGGAAGGACTTCCAGGGGGTGCTCAAGCTCACCGCCTTCGCGGCGATGCCCTGATCAGGCGAGCCGCGCGAGCAGGCCGGCCATGACCTCGAGGACCCGGTCGATCTCCTCGTCGGTGGTGTAGCGGGAGAGCGAGATCCGCAGCGAGCTGGCGAGCCGCGCCGGCGAGAGCTGCATTGCCCGCAGAACGTGGCTGGGCTCGACCGAGCCCGAGGCGCAGGCCGAGCCCGTCGAGACGCAGATGCCCTCGCGGTCGAGGCCGATGAGCAGCGCCTCGGCCTCGATCCCGGGGAAGGAGAGGTTGGTGGTGTTGGGCAGGCGGGTGCCGGGCGCGGTCGGGCCGTTCACCGCCGCCGGGCCGTGGAGGGCCAGCAGCCCCTGCTCGAGGCGATCCCGGCGGGCGGCGATGGTCTCGGCCTCGCCGGCCTCGAGGCCCTCCCGGGCCAGGCCCAGGGCGGCCGCCAGCGCCACGATGCTGGCCAGGTTCTCGGTGCCGGGGCGCAGGCCGTGCTCCTGACCGCCGCCCCGGATCACGGGGTGGAGGCGGGTGCCCTTGCGGCGCACGAGGAGGCCGACGCCCTTGGGGCCGTGCAGCTTGTGCCCCGAGACCGAGAGGAGGTCCGCTTCGCTGCTGCCGAGATCGACCGGGACCTTGCCCACGGCCTGCACGGCGTCACAGTGGAAGAGGACGCCGCGCTCCCGGCAGGCCGCGCCGACCCGCGCCACCGGCATCAGCGCGCCGGTCTCGTTGTTCGCCAGCATCAGGGAGCACAGGAGGGTGTCCTCCCGCAGCGCCTCGAGCATCGCCTCGGCCGGGACGATCCCGTCGCTGCCGGGGGGGACGAGGGTGAGGCTGGCGCCGAGGTGCTCGACGGTCGCCTCGGCAGCGCGGAGGACGGCAGGGTGCTCCACGCTGGAGACGACGAGGTGCCGGCGATCGGCGGGGGCGGCCTCGACGGCGCCGAGGATGGCGAGGGTGTCGGCCTCGGAGCCGCTGCCGGTGAAGACGACCTCCTCCGGCTCGGCGCCGAGGACCTCGGCGGCCTCCTCCCGGGCCGCGTCCAGCCGATTGCGAGCCATGCGGCCGACGCGGTGAATGGAGGAGGGGTTTCCGGGCAGCGTCGCGAGCGCCTCGCCCAGGACCTCGATGACCTCTGCCGAGGCGGCGGTGGTCGCGTTGTTGTCGAGGTAGATCGTCACGGCCGGGCCCCGCCTTCAGACGATGGGCGCGGGCGTCTCGCCCTCGACCCCGAAGTTCTCGGCGAAGCGGTCGAGGACCGCGGCGGCCAGCGCCTGGCGCTTCTTCTGACTCAGCCCCTCCAGGGGGAGGCGGGCGCCGGCCATCTGCCCGTGGCCGCCGGCCGAGCCGCCCAGATCCTCGGTCAAGGCGCGGATCTGCTTGCCCGCGTTCATCCGGCGATCGTTCGTGCGCAGGGAGACGTAGAGCTCGTCCTCGTGCTCGCCCACCGCCACCGACCACTTCACCCCGTCGAGGGAGAGGAGGCGCTCGGCGATCTCGGGGACGATGTCCGGCAGGTAGACCCCGCCCATGTCGACGGTGATCACGTTGCCGCGCATCCGCGCCTGCTCGTAGGCGTGGTGGTAGGCCCGGAAATAGGAGACCGGCACCTGCGGGTGCTCGATCTCGGCCAGGAGCGCCGGATCGGTCAGCCCGAAGAGCCAGCGGTAGGCCTCGGTGTCGGCCTCGCCGGCCTCGCGGCCCAGCGCGCGGGTGTCGCTCTTCACCCCGTAGAAGAGGGCGGTGGCCAGCATCGGGTTGGGCTCGAGGCCGGCCGCGTGGATCAGCAGGGTGACCATGGTGCTGGTCGCCCCGAAGTGGTTCGAGATCAGCCAGAGGGGGGAGCCGGCCGCCCCCGGTCGCTCGGGGTGGTGGTCCACGACGACCTTGGCCACGGCCCCGGCGGGGAGGCTGTGGTTGCCGGTGGGGGGCTGGGTGTCGACCAGCGCCCAGAGGGTGTCCTCGGGGGTGTGCACCTTGGAGATGGGCGTCATCGGCAGCTTGAGGTGACGGACCAGCGCCCGGTTCTCCGCCCGGCCGATGATGCCGCCGTAGGCCAGCTGGGTCCGCAGGCCGCCGAGCTCGGCGAAGAGGAAGGACAGGCCGGCGGCCGAGGCCATGGCGTCGGGGTCCGGGTTGTCGTGGGTCAGCACGACGGCGGTGCTGTGCTGCCGGCAGAGCTCGCGCAGGGTGTCGAGCGCCGCTCCGAAGTCGACGGGCAGGTCGAGGGAAGCGACGGTGGACGGACTCGAACTCATGATCGGGATTCTAGCGGGACTCGGGAGCGCGTGCGGCCGCTTCTAGAGCAGGTGGCCGCAGCGGTCGCGCTTGGTGTCCAGATAGCGCTCGTTCTCCGGGCGCCTCCCGACCTGGATGGCCTCACGCTCGACGACCTCGATGCCGTGGCGCTTGAGGCCGAAGACCTTGGCCAGGTTGTTGGTGAAGAGCCGCACCCTCCCGACCCCGAGGGCGCGCAGCATCTCGGCCGCCACCCGGTAGTCGCGAAGATCGGCGTCGAAGCCGAGGTGCTCGTTGGCCTCGACGGTGTCGAACCCCTGATCCTGGAGGGCGTAGGCGGCGATCTTGGCTCCGAGCCCGATGCCGCGGCCCTCCTGCCGCAGGTAGAGGAGGACGCCGGAAGGGGAGGCGCCGAGCGCCCCCTGAGCGTGGAGGAGCTGCGCGCGGCAGTCGCAGCGCAGCGAGGAGAGGGCGTCGCCGGTGAGGCACTCGCTGTGGATGCGCACGGGCGTGACGGCCTCCGGGTCGATCTCACCGTGGACCAGCGCCAGGTGCTCCTCCCCATCGAAGGCGTTGGAGAAGACGTGGATCCGGAAGTCGCCGTGCTCGGTGGGGAGCTCGGCGCTCGCCTCGATCCGCGCGGCAGGCCCCTCGGGGGCCGGCCGCTCGCGATTGAAGCCTACGGGGCGGGCGATGCCTCTCATCTGGCTGGACATGCGAGATAGGCTGCTCCCGGCCCCGAAGGCCGGCAAATGCAGCCAGGAGCGCCCCTAGCCGGCCTGCTCGGCCCGCGCCTCCTCGATGCTGCGGAGCATCTCGAGGGAGTTCGTGAGCGAGTTCTGCATGCTCTCGGCCAGCATGTCCCGCAGGGGGATCCAGGAGTTGGCCTTCAGGCAGCCGTAGTACTGCTCGCGGTCCTGCTCGTGGATGACCACGGGGAAGTAGGAGGCCCGCATGAGCAGGATGTTGCTCATCAGGCGGCCGACCATCCCGGAGGCCTCGGACCAGGGGAAGACGCGCATGAAGTGGTAGCCGAAGTAGGCGGCCTGCTCGAGCGGGTGCAGGTTCTTGAAGTCGGACTTGGTGACGTCCTGGACCAGCTTGTTCAGGTGATCGGCGATCTTCTCCGGGGCGAGGATCTCGTGGAAGTAGGTCCGGTGCAGGGGGATGTCCCGCCGGTACTTGCCCTTGTCCCGATCCATCCCGAGATAGAGGTTCTCGTAGAAGGTCTGGAAGAGGGAGATGGTGAAGCGGAAGCGCTTGGACTCCGACTCCCGGCGGACCATCTCGAGCGCCTCGAAGTTGGCGCGGATCTTCTTGTAGAGCGTGAAGTTCGCCAGGTCGGTGATCACCGACTGGGTCCGCGCGCCGTGGATCTCGGGGTAGGTCAGGACCACCCCCTCGAGGGCGTTCTCGTGGTGGATCCAGCTGTAGTCGAAGTTCCGGTGGAAGGCCTCGCGGACCTCCAGAGGCGCCATGTCCAGGGCGTCGCGCAGGTCCTCGGTCAGCTCGTCGATCTCGATCAGGCGGGTGTGCATCTATCTGCCTCTCTCGTGTCCGTCATGAATTGGAAAACGGCGGACTGCCTGCACCCCTTCGACCTCTTCCAGGGGGCTCGCCATGCTTGTGACGCGACGCGTCAGCGGGGCCCAACATCCCGAAAATCGGGGCGGAAACTAGCGATCGGAAATCGACCTGTCAAGGTGCTGTTCGATTTCGCGATCGCGCCAGCCAGCCCAGGGTCCCCAGGAGCAGCACGATCGCGGCGATCGTCCAGAGCACCGCCCAGAAGAGCGCGGGGAGGTGAGTGAGGTCGGCGAGGGCGACGGCGTCGGTGACCTGGGAGGGCCCCTCCTCCCAGGGCAGACGCAGGACGTCCGAGCGCAGATCGAAGAGGGCATAGAGGCTGACGAAGGTCGCCAGCACGATGCCCAGGCTGCGCAGGAGCTCGTCCGGCAGCCACCGGGCGCCGCCCAGCAGGACGAGGGCGAGGGGCAGGGTGATGGTCCAGGAGGTGGGGTCGCGCAGGTAGAGCACCGCCACCACGAGGAGGCCGAGCCCCAGGGCGCCGATCACCCGGGTGGGGGTCAGCAGCCTTCGCTCCCGCCCGAAGAGGAGGAGGAGCGCCGCGCCGGAGAGGGCCGAGCCGAGGTAGCCGGCCGAGGCGACGACCATCCGGGGGAGGAGGGCGTCGGGGAGCCGGAAGCGGGTGAGCCCACCCTGGAGGAAGTTCACCGAGATGGACTCGGCGCTCCCCCCCATGGCGATCGCGGCGAGGGCGTGGCCCAGCTCGTGGAAGAGCACGGTGAGCAGCTTGAGGGGCAGCAGCAGCGGGCTCTCCCAGAGGAGGATGCCCAGGAGGGTGGTTGCCGCGACGCCCAGGAGGAGGCGCAGGCGGCCGCGACGCTCGCGCGCGGCCCGCACCCCGGGCAGGCTCTCCAGGGGGGGCTCCGGGCTCATGACGCCTCGGCGGGGGAGGTGGGGACCCGCTGCCTCAGAGGACCACGAAGAAGCTCTGGCAGGCCTGGTCGACCAGATCCTGGGAGAGCACGGCCTTCTTCCGGCGGAAGCGGGCCGCGTCGGCGATGAGCTGCAGGATGTCCCGCGGGTGGCAGGCCCGCAGCTCCATGCCGGTGGTCGTGTAGTAGGTGTCGATGATGTAGTCGAGCGCGCTGTCGTTGTAGGGCACGCCCATGTGATCGCAGAGCCGCCGGAAGATCTCGCGGAAGGCCTTCTCGGAGGGGTTCGTGATCTCGATCTTGTACTTGATGCGGCGCAGGAAGGCCTCGTCCACCAGCTCCTTGGGATCGAGGTTCGTCGAGAAGACGATCAGCTCGTCGAAGGGCACCTCGAATTTCTTGCCCGTGTGCAGGGTCAGGTAGTCGACGTGCTTCTCGAGGGGGACGATCCAGCGGTTGAGCAGATCGGTGGGGTGGACCCGCTGCCGCCCGAAGTCGTCGATCAGCAGCATCCCGCCGTTGGCCTTCACCTGGAAGGGGGCCTCGTAGAATTTGGCGTCGACGTTCCAGATCAGGTCCAGGGTCTCGAGGGTCAGCTCACCGCCGACGATCACGGTCGGCCGCCGGGAGAGCAACCAGCGGCGATCCATCTCTATTCCGGTGCCCATCTTCTCGGCGTCACCCTCGAGAGAGACCTCGATGTGGACCAGCGGGTCGTAGACCTTGATGATCTGGCCGTCGACCTCGAGGGCCCAGGGGACGAAGACCTCGCCGCCGAGGACGCTGGAGATGGTCTCGGCGATGGTGGTCTTGCCGTTGCCCGGAGGGCCGTAGAGGAAGAGGGAGCGGGAGGAGTTCACCGCGGGGCCGAAGCGGTCGAGGAGCTCGTCCTCGATCACGAGGTGCGAGAACGCCTCGGCCAGCCGGTCCCGGTTGATCATCTTCCCCGTCGCGCTCTGGGAGAGGGTGAGGGAGTTGTACTGATCGATGGGGATCGGGGCCGGGCCGGTGTAGCTGCTGCGGCCCACGGCCTCGCGGGCGGCCTCGCGGCCCTTGGTGGTGAGGACGAAGTCGACCGAGGCCCGGCCGAAGCCCTTGCCGCCGCGCAGGTCGGCCCACTGCTCCGAGACCATGAAGTCGAGGATCTCGTCGACGACGCCCGCCCAGGGGAGGCGCATCCGGTCCGCGAGCTCGATGCCCGAGACGACGCCCCCGTAGTAGAGCAGCCGCAGGGCGAGGTCGGTCAGCAGCCCGATGTTGAGGCCCGTCTCCTTGACGCTCCGCGGCTCGGGAGGCGCGAGCTGGAGAATGCCGGGATTCTCCAGGCCGAAGGGGTTGTCGGGATCTCGAAAGGTCTCGGTTCTCTCGGCCATGCTCGGTCCTCGGGGCCCGGATGCGACGGGGGGGAACTACACGCGGGTGAGCCAGTCCTTGTACTGCGGCAGCTTCCCGGACACGACGTCGAAGAAGGTCGATTGCAGCTCGAGGGTGATCGGGCCAGCCTTGCCCGTGCCCACGGGGCGGTTGTCGATCTCGCGAACGGGGGTGACCTCGGCCGCGGTGCCGGTCATGAAGACCTCGTCGGCGATCCAGAGGAAGTCGCGGGTCACGAGCTGCTCGCGCACCTCGTAGCCGCGATCACGGGCGATCTGGACGATGGCGTCCCGGGTGACGCCGGCCAGGATCGTGCCGGTCACGGGGGTGGTCCAGAGGCGGCCGTTGCGCACCGCGAAGATGTTCTCGCCGGAGGCCTCGGAGACGTAGCCCTCGGGATCGAGGAAGATCGCCTCGTCGAAGCCTTGGAGGAGGGCCTCCCGCTTGGCGAGGATCGAGGTGACGTACTGCCCCACGATCTTGCCCTTCACCATGCTGTGGTTCACCTGGGCGCGGGTGAAGGTCGAGACCTTGGCCCGGATGCCGTTCTTCAGGCCCTCGGCGCCGAGGTAGGCGCCCCACTCCCAGGCGGCGACCATCACCCGCACCGGGTTCGCCATCGTACCCAGGCCCATGGCGCCGTCGCCGACGAAGACCAGCGGGCGCAGGTAGCAGGCCTTGTTGCCGTTTTTGCGCACGGCGTCCAGGCAGACCTCCACCAGGTCCTCGATGGGGTAGGGGATGTCCATCAGGCAGATCTTGGCGGAGTCGTAGAGGCGCCGCAGGTGCTTCTGCAGGCGGAAGATCGCCAGGCCCTCGTCCTCGGTCGCGTAGCAGCGGATCCCCTCGAAGACCCCCAGCCCGTAGTGGAGGGTGTGGGTCAGGACGTGGACCTTCGCCTCGTCGAAGGGGAGCCACTCACCATCCATCCAGATCCAGTCTGCCTTGGGCATCGGTTACTCCTTCTTCGCTGATTCGAGGTGTGGGCGCCGGCGGGCCCCGAGGGGGCTGGCGAGCGCCGGGGTAGACGACCTTGCTACCACCGGCCCAGGAAAAGCCCAAGGTCGAATCGGCCAGGGCCAGGACACCGCTCTAGGGGGAGGGGTCCTCGTGGGCCTCGAGGGGCTCGAGGAGGCGCGCGATGAGGGGCAGCTCGTAGGAGAACTCCTCACGCCCGGCCCGGACCGCCTTGAGGGTGTTGGCGACGCTGGGGACCAGATCGATGGGCGAGAGGGTCTTAAGGAAGGTCATCACCACGTGGGCGTAGCGGAGGTTGCCCCGGACGTTCTGCTGGGCGAGGCGCTGGATGGGGATCCAGATGGGGGCCGTGAGCTTGGGCGCGAAGCCGTCCATGGCGACGACGAGGGCGTTGCGGTGCCCGATCTTGCCCGCCTGCACCGCCCGCCAGGCCGAGCGGGCCGGGACGTTGTCCACCAGCCCGCCGTCGATGAGGCGGCCGATCCCCTCGCGCTCGAGGATCTCCTCCAGGAGAGCGATGGTGTCGGGCGCCTGCCGCGCGATGTCGTAGTGGATGAGCCCCGGCACGGCGGCCGAGAAGCCCAGCGCGTCGAGGAGATCGAACTCGGCGGTGAGGGGATCGGCGCCCGCCACCAGGGGCTTGAGCATCTCCGGGTGTTGCACGAAGTCGGAGAGGGTGCGCCAGAGGCCGGCGATCAGCCGCCGGGTGCGGCCGATGCCGCCCAGGCCGCCAGCGCCGGGCGCGGCCTCCTTGAAGCCGTGCTCGTACCACTCCGGGGAGTGGGGCATCTCGCCGCGGCGGATGCCGGCGATGGTGATGAGCATCGGGATGGCCAGCTCCTTCACCGCGAGGGGAGGGCGGTCCGGGTCGTCCTGGAGGAACTCGCCGATGCCCGCGCGCAGGTAGAGGCGCAGCGGACCCGGCAGCCCGTAGCGGGTCTTCAGCGAGACGGGCGAGAAGAGCTTCGACCAGGAGAGGGCCTGGACCACCTCGACCACCCGGGCGGCGTCGAAGTGCTTGTGGCGAGCGCGGAAGGCCCCGAGGATCGCGCCGATGGAGGTGCCGGAGATCAGTGCCGGGATCAGGCCTGCGTCCTCGAGGGCGTGGAAGGCGCCGAGGTAGACGTAGCCGACGCCGCCGCCCCCCCCGCAGGCCAGCACCAGCTCCTTCTTGCGGATCTCCCGGTCCACGTCCTCCCAGGGGAGGCGGGCCGCGGAGGTCGCCATGAGCTCGTCGCGCTGCTCCCGGGCCAGCTCCCAGATCACCGGCTCGAGGGACGCGACCTCGGGCTTCTCGACCAGCCCGGCCCCGTCCCGCAGGAGGGGGGAGAGGGTGTCGATGAGGCGCTGCCGGTAGGGGCTCAGGGACTCGGAGAGGTCGATGTCGCGGCCGTCGGCGGTGCGCACCTCGGTGAGGCGGGCCAGGGAGAGCGCGTAGCGGATGCGGTGCTCCTGCCGCCGGGTGAGCCAGCCCGGGCTCTCGAGGCAGGCCCGCACGAGCTGGACCTCCATCTCCTCGAGAGGACGGATGGCGCGGTGGCGCCGGCGGAGCATCTGCGTGGGCATCGGTGAGCGGGCGTCAGGAGCGGGCGCGGCCCTGGTAGAGGCGCAGCTCGCGCAGGGCTTCGGTGCAGTCCGGGTTGCACTGCATCGCCTTCTCGAACTGCTTCTCCGCCTTGTCCGCCCGTCCCTGCGCCTTGTAGATGTAGCCGAGGAAGAGGTAGGCCTTGTCGACCTTCGGGTTGAGCTGGATGGCCTGCATGATGTGGTCGAGGGCGCGGTCGATCACCTTGGTGTCGCTCGGTGCGGTCTGGAAGAGGCTCCAGCCGAGGTAGGCGTGGAACTCTCCCTCCTCGGGGTAGAGGGAGACGGCCTCCCCGAAGGCGTCGTGAGCCAGCGCCCACTTGCCCTTGCGCAGGTAGCCCTCGCCCCGCTGGAACTTCCCCTCGGCCGCGAGGATCCGCGAGACCTGGTCGGAGGCCTCCTTCTTGCGGGAGCCGGAGGCGAGGTGCTGCTCGTAGTGCTTGCGCTCCTCGGGGTCGGCCAGCACCTCGTAGGCGTAGGTGAGGCGCTCGTAGATCTCGGCGGCGAGGAGCTTCAGCTCGTCGGAGACGCCGTGCGAGGCCTTGTCCGGGTGGTAGGAGCGGGCGAGGGCGAAGTAGGCCTTGCGGATCTCGGCGGCGCCGGCGCTGCGGGAGACGCCGAGGACCTCGAAGTGGCTCTGCTTGCGCATCGAGCCGAGCATGGACGCCAGGCGCTCCTTCTGTTCGCGCTCGTCCGCGCTGGGCAGCGGCGCCTCCGGGATGGGGGGCGGGAGGGGGCCGCCCCCCTTCTGCTTCGCCGACTTCCGGTCCGCCGGCTTGGCGCCGGGGAGGGGCGGCGGGGCCTTCTGGAAGCCCGGGACGTACTCGCCGCGGGCGAGGGGCTTGGGCCGGATCTCGATCATCTGGGCGGCCGAGAGGGCGTAGAGGAGCTTCCAGGCCTCGCCCTCGGCGAGGAGCTCCATCGCCAGGAGCTCGCTGACCGGGCGGCGGCCGTTGATCTTGATGAGGAAGTTCTCCTCGTCGACGCCCAGCTCCATGTCCTGGTGGGCGTAGAGCGGGTCGGCGCTCGGCACGGCGAAGTAGTCCTCGACGTTCCCGAGGGCGCCGCGGGCGCGCTCGCCGGTCCACTTCTCCTGCACGCCCTGCCAGATCAACGCGGCGGGGCCCGACTCGAGGGTGACGGTCTGGGGCGGCAGCTCGTTCTTCGCCGTGAAGTGGTAGGTGCCGGTGCGCCAGCCGAAGACGTCCTGGAGCTTCTGGAGGAGCTGCAGCTCGAGGGCGAAGACCAGGTTGTGAGGCGAGATCAGGCCCATCTCGATCAGCACGGTGCCCTGCTGGCGCCCGGAGATGCGCATCAGCTCCAGGCTCTCCTCGCACTGGACCTCGGTGATCATCCGTTCGCGGACCATCACCTTGCCCAGGCACTCCGTCAGGAGGTTGCTCTTGGCCGAGACCGGGTAGCCGGCCTTCACGTAGATGATCTTCTTCGCCCGCCCCCGCTTCAGGAGCAGCGCGCCGGTCGCCCGCCAGCGGTAGATGTCGGCGAGGAGCTCCGGGAAGGGCCGCTGCCGCAGATCGCCCCGGCCCACGGCCTGACCCCGGAAGTCGTGCACCGCCGAGCGCTCGACGTCGGCGACCTCGGCCCGGGCGGCGTCGGTGGCGAAGTCCTCGGCCGGCAGCTTCTCGATCCGCTTGCGCTCGCGCTCGGCCGTCTTCGCCGAGGGGTAGTCGTCACCGAAGTAGCGGCGCACGACGCCCACGAGATCGTCGTTGCGCACCGGCTTGTCCAGGTAGTCCACCAGCCCGTACTTCGACATGGCCTCGGAGCGGTGGCGGGCGGAGCGGTAGATGCCCGAAACCATCAGGATCGGCAGCTCGGCGGTCTTCTCGTTGGCCCGGAGGCGCTCGGCGACCTGGAAGCCGTTGCGGACGGGCACCAGCACGTCGAGGATCAGGAAGTCGACCTCACGGCTGGTGGCGGTCTTCAGGGCCCACTCGCCGTCCTTCTCGGTCAGTACGATGAAGCCCTCGGCCGAGAAGAGCTCGGTCCAGAGGCGGGCCAGACTGCGATCGTCCTCGACGATGAGGAGCGTCTTGCTCATGGATTCTCTCTCCCCAGCACTTCCTCGAAGATCCGGCGCACGTCGGTGGTGACCCGCTCGTATTCGCCGAGCAGGGACAGACCAGCGCTCTCTTCGATGCGACTCATCTCGCCCTGGTGATAGCCCATTCGGCGAGCGAGGGCATCCAACTTGGGACCGTGGGTGGGAAAGGCGTGGATCGGGCGGTCGTGAACGATCCGGAGGCGGTTCTCCAGGCGGCGCAGGAAGTCCCAGCACTCGAGGAGGCGAGGGCCCTGCATCGGAGGGAAGAGCCCCGCCTCGGAGGCGATCGCCAGCGCCTGCCCGGTGGCCGGAGTCCGGAGGCGCGGCTCGTCGGCGCCGTGACGCAGCTGCAGGTACTGCACGATGAACTCGATGTCGATCAGCCCACCCCAGCCGGCCCGCGGATCCTTGCGGCCGGAGGCCTCCTTTGAGCGATCCTGCCGCTGGCGCTCCCGCATCTGGCGGATGGCCCCGCGCAGTACCTCCTCCTCCAGGGGCTCGCCGCCGTAGCAGGCCTGCTCGAGGGCCTGGGCGAGGGCGGGCTCGGGAGCCGGGCGGTGGGAGACGACGCGGGCCCGGGTGAGCGCCTGGCGCTCCCAGACCTGGGCCTCGCTGCGGTGGTAGGCCTGGAAGGCCTCCAGGGACGCGACCAGGGCGCCCTGGCTGCCGCTCGGGCGCAGCTGGGTGTCGATGGCGTAGAGGCGGCCCTCCGCCATCGGCAGGGTGAGGGCGGAGATCGCCCGCTGGGCCAGGCGAGCGAAGAGCTCCTGGGCCTCGACGCCCTCCCGGCTGCCTCCCGGGCTCTGTCCCCGGCCGTGGTAGAGGAAGACGAGGTCGAGGTCGGAGCCGTAGCCCATCTCGCCGCTGCCGAGCCGGCCCAGGGCGACCACCGAGAGGCCCACCGCGCCGCCGCCGGCGTCCACCGGCCACCCCCAGCGCGCCTCGGCCCAGGCGCAGGCCCGATCGAGGCAGGCCTCGAGGCAGAGCTCGGCGAGCTCGGTGAGCTGGCGGCTCACCTCGGGCAGGGTGATCACCCCGGCGACGTCCTGGATCCCGATCCGCAGCGCCTCCTCCCCCCGGAAGCGGCGGAGGGCGGCGAAGTGGAGCTCGTCGTCCTCGGTGGGCGCCGGGCGGCGCTCCTGCCAGAGTGCCTCGAGCTCGGAGCGCCGGCGGGGCCCGGGAGAGCGGCCCCGCAGGAGGACCTCGTCCAGGAGCTCGGGGTGGTTGAGGAGGGTGCGGGCGAGGTGGTGGCTGCTGCCGAAGACCGAGAGCAGGAGCGCCCGCAGGGGAGGGCGCTCCGCCAGGAGCGAGAGGAGCCCCGGGGCCGCCGGCCCGGGCAGGGCGGTGAGGAAGCGGGTGAGGTACTCGAGGGCGGCGTCGGGATCGGGCGCGAGGAGGACCTCGATCAGGAGGGCGCGGGCCAGCCCCCGGAGCTTGGGGGTCGCGGCACGGCCGAAGGGACCCAGGGGGCGGCGCGCGAGCTGCCCGAGGTGGGCCGCCGCGGTGGAGGGATCGTCGAAGCCCGCCCGGCCGCAGGCCTCCGTCAGCGCCTCCCGATCCTCGAGCAGGGAGAGGAGGGTGGCGGCCGCCTCGGCCAGGGCCCGGTCGCTCTCCTCCGACTCCTCGCTGCTGCCGAAGCGACGATCACCGAAGCGCTGCACGCTCTCCCGGTGCTCGTCGAGGCGGGCGAGGAGGGGCGCCGCCGGGTCGTCGGCGGCCGGGTCGTGGAGGCCGAGCGCCCGGGCCAGGCCCTGAAGGCGCGCGGGGTCGACCGGGAGGCGGTGGGTCTGGCGGTTCTCGTGGAGTTGCAGGAGGTGCTCCACCCGGCGCAGGAGGACGTAGGCCTCCGAGAGCTCCGTCGCCTGGAGGCCGTCGAGGTGGCCGGCGAACTGGAGCCGGCGGATGGCCTCAAGGGTCGCGGGCTCCCGGAGGGCCGGATCCTTCCCCCCGTGGAGGAGCTGCAGGGCCTGGACGATGAACTCGATGGTGCGGATCCCGCCCCGGCCCAGCTTCAGGTCGCTCGCCTCGTGACCGCGCCGGCGCACCTCGCGGTCGAGCTCGCCCTTCATGGCGGAGATGGCCTCGAGGGCCCGGCGGTCCAGGCTGCGCGGGTAGACGAAGGCCTGCAGCGTGTCGAGGGCCCGCCGGCCCACCGCGAGATCGCCGGCGGCCGGCCGCGCCTTGATCCAGGCCTGCCGCTCCCAGGTGCGTCCGAAGGTCGCGTAGTACTGCTCCAGGGACGAGAGGCTGTTGGCCAGGGGGCCGCTGCGCCCCTCGGGGCGCAGGTCGAGGTCGACCCGCAGGGCCTCGCCGTCCTCGGTGGTCTCGCCCAGCAGGGCCTTCGTCTCCTCGACCACGGCGGCCGCGAAGGTGAAGGCGGGGACCGCGCCCTCCTCGCCTCCGGAGGTCTCACCCTCCTGGGCGTAGACCGCCAGCAGGTCGACGTCCGAGGAGTAGTTCAGCTCCTGGCCGCCCAGCTTCCCCAGGGCGAGGACGGCCAGGCCTGGCGTGGCCGCCGCCGGATCGCCCCCGGGCAGCTCCCCCCAGCGCCGCCGGGCACCCGCGTGGGCGAGCTCCAGCGCGGCGCCGATCAGGGTGTCGGCCTGATCGGAGAGCGCCTGGAAGACCTCGCCCAGGCGCAGGGTGCCCGCGAGGTCCCGGTCGGCGATCTCCAGCAGGCTGCGGCGGCGGTAGTGGCGCAGGAGACGAAGCTGCACCTCGCGATGGCCGGCGGCGGCGTGGAGGCGCCCCCGCAGGCGGTCGGTGCGATCGGGCCAGCCGGCCTCCTCCCGGGCCTGGAGCCACTCGACGAGGCGGGGGTGCCGGCGCAGGAGCCGGGCGGCGAAGCGGCTGCTGCCGGCGAGGCGGGCGGCGCGGGCCAGCCAGGCGGGGTCGAGGGTGGGATCGCGCCGGGCGCTCCGCCGACGGCGGGCCCGCACGATCTCCAGGGTCTCCAGCAGGGCCTGCTCCGGCAGGGGGGCCGCCCGGCAGGCGGCGAGGAGGGGCTCCGGGTCGGAGAAGAGGTCCCGGGCCTCGGCGACGCGGGCCGCTGGCAGGGCCGGGGTGGCGGGATCGCCCGCGCTCATCCCCCGCGCTCGATCCCGTGGTGCTTGATCTTCTTGTGGAGGTTGGTGCGCTCGACCCCCAGCTGCTCCGCGGCCCGGGTGACGTTCCAGCTGCAGGCCTCGAGGGTCTCCCGGATGAAGTCGCGCTCGATGGCCTCCCGCAGCTCTCGCAGGGAGAGCCCCCGGTAGGCGGCGAGGCTAGTCTCGCCCGGGCTCGCGGTGGGGATCGTGGCGCCGCCCCGCAGCTCGGGGGGAAGATCCTCGGTCCGGATGGAGCCCCCGGCGAGGATGATCAGCCGCTCGAGCATGTTGCGCAGCTCGCGCACGTTGCCGGGCCAGGGGTAGCGCTGGAAGAGGGGCAGGGCGTCCGCCTCCAGGGTGGGCTCGCGCACGCCGTGCTCCTGCCCGAGGCGGGCGAGGAAGGACTCCACCAGGAGGGCGATGTCCTCGGTCCGCTCCCGCAGGGGGGGCGCGTGGATGGGGACGACGTTGAGGCGGAAGTAGAGGTCCTCGCGGAAGCGGCCCTCGGCGACCTCGGCCTTGAGGTCCTTGTTGGTGGCGGCGATCACCCGCACGTCCACGGTCGAGCTGCGCTCGCCGCCGACCCTCAGCACCTCACCGCTCTGGAGCGCCCGCAGGACCTTGGCCTGCGCCCCGGCGGGCATGTCGCCGATCTCGTCCAGGAAGAGGGTGCCGCCGTCCGCGAGCTCGAAGCGGCCCTTCTTGCGGGCGGTGGCGCCGGTGAAGGCGCCGCGCTCGTGGCCGAAGAGCTCGCTCTCGATGAGCTCGGCGGGGATGGCCGCGCAGTTCACCTTCACGAAGGCGTGGTCCCGCCGCTTGCTCTGCCGGTGGATCGCGCGGGCGATGAGCTCCTTGCCGGTGCCGCTCTCGCCGGTGATCAGGACGCGACCGGAGGTGGGGGCGACCTTGGCGATCATCGACTTCACCTCCTGGATCGCCGGAGCGGAGCCGACGATCTCCTCCTCGGTCTCGGCGAAGCCCTCGAGCTGCTGCTGGAGGGCGGCCCGCTCGAGGCAGTTGCGGACGGTGATGAGGATCCGCGCGCGATCGAGGGGCTTCTCGAAGAAGTCGTAGGCGCCCAGCCGGGTGGCCTCGACGGCCTCCTGCAGCGAGGCGTCACCGCTGATCATCAGCACCTGACAGAGCGGCCACTTCTTGCGCACGGTCGGCAGCGCCTCGACGCCGCTCATGCCGGGGAGGCGTACGTCGAGGATGAGCAGATCCACCGGCTCGTGCTCGAGGACCCCGAAGGCCTCCTCGGCGGAGCCGGCCTCGAGCACCTCGTGATCTTCGGAGAGGATCAGGCGAAGGGAGCGACGGATGTTCTTCTCGTCGTCGCAGATCAGCAGGGTGGCCATGGCTATCGTTCTACAATGCTTTCCCGCAGGACGCTGCCCGAGAGGGGGCCTCGGCCCGCCAGGGGGAGGCGGATCTCGAAGGTGGTCCCGGGGCCGCTGCGCGGCGCGACGGTCAGCTCGCCGCCGTGCTGCAGGACGATCTTCCGGGAGATGGCCAGGCCCAGCCCGGTGCCGGTGGACTTGGTGGTGAAGTAGGGGTCGAAGATCTGGGAGGGGTAGTCGGCGGCGATGCCGGGCCCCTCGTCGCTGACCCGCACCACGGCCGCCTCGCTGCCGACCTCGAGCTGCACCTCCACCCGGGGCAGGCCCTCACTCAGGGGGGCGGCGGCCTCGATCGCGTTGCGCAGGAGGTTGGTGAGGACCCGGCCCAGGAGGGCCCGGTCCAGCTCGACCCGGGGATCGGTCTCGGGGAGCAGGAGCTCGATCTCGGCCTCGGCCGAGAGGTCGGGGTGGGAGCGCAGGTAGTCCTGGAGGTACTGGCCGAGGTGGGCCGGCGAGACGTCGACGTCCGGGAGCTTGGCGAACTCGGAGAAGGCGGTGACCAGGCGGCGGAGGGTCTGCACCTCCTCGCCGACGATCTCCTCCACCTCGGCGAGCAGCTTCTGGAAGCGCGGGTCGTCGCCGGAGTAGCTGGAGACGAGCTGCTGCATCGCCAGCTGGATGGGGGTGAGCGGGTTCTTGATCTCGTGGGCCAGCCGGCGGGCGATCCCCTGCCAGGAGGAGACCCGCTCCAGGTAGACGATCTGCTCCCGGCGCTCACCCAGCTCGACGACCATCGTGTTGAAGGCCTCCGCCAGGCGGGCCAGCTCGTCCTGACCGTCCACCTGTACCTGCACGTCGAGCTCTCCGGTGGAGAGGCGGGTGGTGGCCTCGGCGAGGGCCCGGAGGCGGCGGGTGGTGCGCCGGGAGAGGTAGGAGGCGATGGCCCCGCCCAGGAGGATCCAGGCGCCGAGGACCACCGCGAAGGCGCGCTGGTAGGCCGCGCGCATCCGGTCGGCGTTTCGCACGCGCTCGGCGTAGCCGCGGGCGAGCTCGCCCGCGCGGGCGTGGCCGGCGAAGACCGCCTCGGGCATCCCGAAGGTGACCCGGAGCTTGCCGCCGGCGCCGAGCTCCGCCTCGCGTAGCAGGGTGCGCACCGGCCCCTCGTCGGCCCCCTGCGGGCAGCCGATCCCGAGGGCCGGCGCGTCGGGCCGCACGACCTCGATCCGGCGCAGGTAGGGGTCGTCGGCGCACTGGGCGAGGAGGTGCTCGCGCACGGCCTCGGCGTCGAAGGCGGGGGAGAGGAGCACGGGGTCCCGGGCCAGGAGCGAGGTGCGCAGGAGGTGGGTCTCGCGGCGGGCGCGGAGGAGCTCGGGGTAGAGGCTCAAGGGGGCCTCGACCAGCTCCTGCACCTCGGGGTTCACCGTGCCGTGGAAGAGGTCCTCGGCGTAGCGCTGGGTGAAGAGCAGCACGACCACCGAGAGGGCGAGGACCGAGCCGAAGACGCCCAGCAGGATCGCCCCCTGGAAGCCGAGGCGCCGGTCCAGGATCGAGCGGAGCTTCGAGAGGCTCACTCCTCCTCACCCTCCTTTCCGCCGGGCGGCGGGGGCGCGGCCTTCTCGGGGGCCGGCGCCTCTTCCTCTCCCGCCCCGGGCCCCTCTTCCTCTCCCAGGGCGGCGCGGATCAGCTGCTCACCAAAGACGGGGCTCTCGAAGAGCGCCGCGGGCGCCTCGGCCTCCTCCTCCTCCCGGTAGAAGGCCCGGGCCATGGCGCCGAAGAAGGTGCCGCCGGGGCGGCTGGGGCCGCCGGCCGCCAGGGGGTCGCCCAGGTAGGGCCGGCCGGTCTCCTCGGGGCGGCCGTTGCGGGGATCGACGTCCACCCGCAGGGAGACCCGGAAGTCCCGCCGCAGATCGAGCTCCCCCACCGGGGAGAGCGTGACGTCCTCCAGGGTTCCGCAGATCCGGGCGGCGCCAGCCACCGTGTCCGCCCAGCGCTCGATCCGATCCTCGCCCTCCCGCACCCGCACCGCGTAGCGCTCGCCCCAGAGGTCGTAGACGAGCCGGCAGGTGCGCAGGGAGAGGGAGAGGGGCTCGGTGACCCGGGCGCCCCCCGGGTCGAGCGCGAGGAGGGTCGTGCGGATCCGGACCGTGTGGGGCAGCCCGTCGGCGAGTAGGCCGTCGAGGCGGCGGATCAGGAGGGCCGAGACGTCGGCGTCGAGGGTGAGGCGGTCCTCCACCACGGAGATGGTGCCGTCGATGGGCTGCGGCTTCTCCTCCTGGGCGCCGGCGGGGGCCGGCAGGAGGAGAAGGAGCGCGGCCGCCGGGCCGAGGTGGGAGAGGCCGCCGACCCGCATCATCAGAAGACCAGGTCGAAGGGGTAGGCCAGGCCCAGGGAGAAGACGCCGATGGCCGTGTCCACCCGCAGCCCGAGATCGCCGGAGAGCGGGAAGCGCGAGATCTCGTTGTCCGGGTCCCGGGAGAGATCGAAGACCGACACCGCGGGATCCTCGCTGGAGAGGGTCACCTGCAGGGCGGCATAGAAGTAGCTGCGGTAGAAGAACTTCCCGCCGTGGTGCCGCCGCAGGAAGGGCACCTGGTAGTCGATGCCCAGGGTCATCATGATCGGGTCGTACTGGAAGACCTCGGTGAAGGAGACGCCGAGGGCCCGGGGGACCGTGTTCTCGCCCACGGTGAAGTAGCTGTGGTCCGCCACGTGGAAGCGCTCGAAGAAGGGCGCCTCGCCCTGCACCAGGCCGACGAAGGCGTGGAGGCGTAGCGTGTGGTCGGCGAAGGCGCGGCGGTGCCAGGCGGCGTCGATCCGGAAGCGGCTGTAGTCGTAGTCGGAGAAGAGGAAGGGGCTGGAGACCTCCGCCGTCAGCCGGAGGCGGACGCCGCGGGTGGCGATGAAGGGATCGTCGCGGGTGTCGAGCTCCAGCGCCGCCGAGAGGACCGAGAGGAAGGTGTCGCCGGGCGGCAGGGCGGGCAGGAAGGGCTCGTCCCACTCCTCGACGCCGACCTTGAGGGTGCCAAAGACCCGGTCGGTGTGGACCGACTCCAGGCGGTAGGCCAGGAAGAGGTGGAGGCGCTTCCCCGCCGGGCGGCCGAGGAGCACCCGGCCGCCCACCCGCCGGTAGCGGACCCGATCCAGCTCCTCCGCGCTGCAGTTGCCGAGGAAGGCCGCGCAGTGGACCTCCGGGCCCTGGAGGTAGAGGAGCCGGAGGTCGCCGAGGGTGCGGGTGTCGAAGAGGCTCGGCGAGCGCAGATCCAGCCGGAGCGCCCGGCGATCGTCCCCGCCGACCACGCCCGCGAGCCCGCCGATGAGGTTGCGGCCCAGGAAGTTGGTGTCGGCGATCCCGCCGCCGCCGTAGAGGCGACCGACCTCGGTCCAGCCCAGGAAGAAGTCGGTGATCATCAGGCTCGGACGCTCCTCGACCCGGACGACCAGGATCACCTGACCGGGCGCCGAGCCCTTCTCCAGCCGGAACGCCACCGCCCGGAAGAGCCCGAGGGAGAAGATCCGGTCCCGGGCCAGATCGAGGTGCTGCTCCTCGAGGTGGATCCCCGGCTGCAGGTTCGCGGCCTGGAGGATCAGGGCGTCCGCCGTGTGATCGTTCCCCTCCAGGCGCAGGGCCTCGAGGGTGTAGGTGGGCCAGGCCGCCTCCGGCTCCTCGGCGAGGGCGGGCGTGGGAAGCGCGAGGCCGAGGCTCAGGGTCAGGAGCAGCCCGAGGGCGGTGATCCGGGTGGCATCGAGGGGACGGTGCATGGGGACCGCTCCATCATCGCACGCAACCCGCCTCGGGGGGCGGGGCTCACTCCTCGCCGGAGGGCAGGAGCACGACCTCATCGGAGGCCACCTCTCGCAGGCCCTCCTGCTCGCTCGCGGGCTCCGCGTCTTCCTCGTCTCCGGGGGGCGGCGGCGGTTCGCGTTCGGGGGCGTCCGGGTCGGCGTCCTCGGGCTCGTCGCCCTCCGCTGGCACCGGTCGACCCTCGCCGGTCAAGACCGGCATGGCCTGCGTCGCTCCGACGTCCAGCGCCTCGTCGGTGAAGACCGGGATGGCCTGCGTCTCCCCGACGTCCAGCTCGTCGGTGGCCGGGGGAGCCGCCGGCTGGGGCTCCTCGCCGGGGGCCTCGCCGGCAGGCCCCGGCGGCACCTCGGGCGGCGCCGGGGCCGCGACCGGCGTCGGGGCGCCCTGGATCGCGGGCACCTCGGGGTCCGGGCCCGGTCCGGGGTCTTCCGCCGCGGGCTCCTCCACGAAGCCCACGGGCACGGGCTTGGGGCTGGTGTCCTCCTCGGGCGCGAGCTTGGGGCTGGTGTCCTCCTCGGGCGCGAGCTTGGGGCTGGTGTCCTCCTCGGG
>JARGFU010000044.1:25893-30472 GCA_029210625.1 Deltaproteobacteria bacterium
CGCGAGCCGCGGGCCGGTGGACTCCTCCGGCTCGTAGACCGGGCGAGCGCTCGGGCCGGTGGGCAGCTCGGCGGCGTCGGGCGGCCGGGCGTCCTGCTCGACGCGGGCGCGAAGCTCCTCGAGGTTCGCGGTGCTCGTCGGTCCCTCGGGGCTCTCGCCCTTCGGCTGGGTGGTCTCGTCCCCGGGGCGTGCCTCGGGGCCGGTGGCGATCGCCCGGCGGAAGACGCTGCGCTCCACCTCGACCTCCGGCTGGAGGAGGCGGGCGTAGTGATGGAGCAGGCTGGCGCGTCGCTCGAGCGCGTCGAAGTCGCCGGAGGTGGCCTGCGCCACGGCGCCGAGGCGGCAGCGCAGCTTCACGTCCCGGGCGGCCTTCACCAGCAGGTCCCCGAGGGCGTCCTCGTCGGAAGGGGGGTAGAGCAGACCGGAGACCTCGTGCTCGAGGATCTCGCGGGTGATGGGGAGATCGGCGGTGATGATGCACCGGCCCGCCGACATCGCCTCGGCGAGCTTCATCGGGCAGGCGCCCTGCTCCTGGTTGCGGTCGCCCTTCTGGAGGGGCGCCACCACCACGTCGGTCTGGGCCAGGATGGAGGGGATGTCCTCGTGGGGCACCGGCAGCTCGAGGGTGACGTGATCGCGCAGGCCGAACTCCCGGATCATCTCCTGCAGCTGGCGCTGCCAGGAGCCGTGGGTGGGGCCGATGACGCGGACCTTCATCACCTCGCGCTTCATGGCGAATCGCAGGGCGAAGAGCAGGCTGGGGATGCCCTGCCACGAGGCGTGGCTGCCCAGGTAGAGCACCCGGCAGGGCGCTCCCTCCGGAGGGGGGAGGGCGCCGAGGGGGGCCTTGTCCACCATCGGCCGGTGGACGTGGATCTTCTCGGGCGCCACCCCGAGGGAGAGCACGTACTCGCGGGTCTGGCTGCTGGGCACCAGCACCACGTCGGCGTTCGAGAGGCAGAAGATCTCCTGCCGCCGCATCCGGGTGATGAAGGCCAGATCGGTCTCCAGCTCGGGCTCGAGGTACTTCACCTCGATCGAGGGGAAGGCGCGGGCCTCGTAGACGAGCTTGGAGCCGAGCGCCGAGCGCAGCTCGCAGATCGGGTAGCCGCCGAAGGGATCCGTGAAGTGGACGAGGTCGTACTCCTCGCTCTGGAGCTGCCGCCGGACGGCTCGCGAGAAGGCCTCGGCCTGATCGCGCAGATCCCCCTGGCCGATCGGCACCCGCAGCAGCCGGGCGCCGAAGTAGCGCTCGATGTGGGCGTGCTCCGGGGTCTTCGCCGAGAGGACCTCCACCTCGTGGAAGGCGGTCAGCCCCTGGAGGGTCCGGGTCGTCTGCGCACTGGTCCCGGTGGGATCCGGGATCACGTCGAAGGTCGCGAAGAGGACTTTTCCGGAGGAGCTGCGGTCCATCGTGTGGCGAGCGGAGGCACCGAGGGGGAGAGGCGAGAGGAGGCGACGACCATAGTCAATGCGCCCTGCCGGTCCAATGGGTCATGTTGACGGAGCCCCCGGAGCGTCCGGCGCCCGGGGCGTTTATAATGAAGGCGTGACGCCCCTCCCGGACGAAGCGATGGTCTTCCGCCTGCGCCCCATCCTGCGCTGGGCCCTGGGGGGGCTGATCTTCCTCTGGGGAATGATCTTCCTCGCCCTGCTCTGGCAGCGGGAGGCGATACCAGCCCGCACCTACCTCTCGGTGATCTTCTTCATCGTCCTCTTCGCCCTGGTGCTCGTCTTCTACAACGGCCTGACGATCACCGCGGACGCCTACGGGGTCACCTACCGCGGCCTCGTCTCCTTCCGGAACTACCCCTACGAGTCCATGATCGAGGTCGAGGTCCGGCCGGGGCTCACGGGGCTGGTCTCCTACGACGTGTTCACCCGCATGGGGTGCCTGCACTTCTCCAGCTTCATCGAGGGGCACCGCCGTCTCCTCGCCGTGATCACCGAGCGCGCGAAGCTCGAGCCCGACGGCCGCCGCAAGCGCTAGCCCCAGCCCGGCGGCCAGGAGGCGCAGCGCCCGGCGCCGGGGTGAGGGTGGGGGATCGCCCCCGCGCTCGCACTCCAGCGGCGCCGGACGGTAGGCCAGGCGCTGGAGCCCCAGGGAGAAGGTGAGCGGCCGCGTCAGGCGAAGGCGGCGGTGGCGCCTCCCCGCGCACCAGAGGCCGTGACGGCTGCCGAGATCCTCGAGGATCCAGGCCCCGGGGGCGCCCCCGGGGACGAGCCGGGCGTGGCTGCGGGAGACGGTCGGGTCGTCGAGGACGATCTCCCGGCCGGGCTCCCGCCCCAGCCGGATCGGTGCCCGCGGCGGGTGGGGGAGGGGCCAGCGCCGCCCGGCGGAGCGGCCCTCGAGCACCACCAGGCTCGCCTGGTGCTCCGGGGGTGCCCCGCCCCGCAGGAGCGCCAGGGCCTGGGTCCGGGTGCCCCCCGGCGCTTGCTCCGGCGCGGCGCGCTCGACCCGGAGGCGCAGGCGGAGGCGCCCGAGCCGGAGCTCCTCCCCGCCGAGGAGCACCCGCTGCCCCCCGCGAGGGAAGCGGCCGTCGACGCGCAGGTGGTCCCGCAGGCCGGGCTCCGCCCGCAGCAGGAGATCGCCGAGGAGGGTGTCCACGCGGAGCCCGGGGGGCCGGCCGAGCGCGTCGAGGAGGCGGGCGGCCCCCTCGTCGTCGGAGTCCAGGGAGAGGTGACGCATCGGCTGGCGGGGGAGCAAGGGGCGCGCCATCTCTCCGGGATCCCGGCCGGGGCGGCGCGGCACCGTCCCTGGCCCTCGAGCCCGGCCCGGGGACCGGACGGGGGGGCCGACTTGCGGACCTGGCCGGGCCGATGCTCGAATCAGCCGGTGATGCTCTCCTCGCGCTCGACCCTCCTCTGCCTCGCCCTCCTCTCCCTCCTCGCCTGCCGCGATCCGAGCGCGGGCCCGGCGCCACGGAAGCTGAGCGCCGAGCAGCGGGCCCGAGTGGAGAGCCGGACCTTCGACGAGGCGCCCACGCCCACCCTGGTGCCCCCGGTCGGCGCCGTGACCCTGGGCGGGGGCGCGGTCCGCTACCTCGGCGCCACGGTGCAGCCCGAGCGGGCACGCCGCGGCGGCCAGCTGCAGGTGACCCACTACTGGACCTGCCTGAAGCCCCTCGAGGACGAGCAGCGGGTCTTCGTCCACGGCGCCGGGAGGGGGGAGCGGGGCGTGCAGCTGAACGGAGATCACCTCCCGGTGGAGGGGCTCTGGCCCACCGATCGCTGGGAGGTGGGCAAGACCTACGCCGATCCCCACACCCTCGAGATCCCCGAGCACTACGCCGCCGCCGAGCTCGTCCTGCACGTGGGCCTCTTCCGCTTCGACCGGCGGATGCGGGTCGATCTGCGTGGCGCCCACGACGGCAGCAACCGGATCGCCCTGCCGCCCATTCCCATCGAGGGCGGGGCGGCGCCGGTGCCGGAGTACCTCGCGCCCCGGGCCGAGGCGCCGCCCGTCCTCGACGGTCTGCTCGGCGACGCGGCCTGGCAGGCGGCGCCGGTGGTCACCCTGCAGCGCTCCAACGGCAAGGGCCGGCCTCGCCACGCGACCTGGGCCCGCCTGGCCTGGGACGAGGCCAACCTCTACGTGGCCTTCGAGGTGGAGGATCCGGACATCTACTCGACCTTCGAGAAGGACGACGACCCCCTCTACGAGCAGGAGGTGGTGGAGATCTTCCTGGACGCCGACGGCGACGGGAGGACCTACAACGAGCTGCAGGTGGCACCCTCCGGCCGGCGCTTCGACGCGCGCTTCCCGGCCCGGCGGCGGAACATGGATCTGAGCTGGAGCTCGGAGATGCGGATCGGCCGGAAGCTCGAGGGCACCCTCAACGACGACGGCGACGAGGATCGGGGGTGGACGGTGGAGCTCGCGATCCCGGTGGAGCGGCTCTACGCGGTGCCTCGCTGGCCCCCGGGCCCGGAGGACACCTGGCGCTTCAACCTCTATCGGCTGGAGCACCCGGGACGCTCGAGCGAGGAGGGCTCGGCGCTCTCCCCGCCGGTGGTGCCCGACTTCCACCACCTGCCTCGCTTCGCCCGCCTGCGCTTCGCCGGAAGTGGGACACCGTCAGCGAGCGACCCTCCGTCCGGAAGGTGAGGGCGCCCTCCCGATCCGTGCGGTGGGCGCGAGCCCCCGCCGCCGCCCAGCGCTCGGCCACCGCCGGCCGGGGAAAGCCGAAGCCGCTCTCGGGGCCCACCGAGTAGACGACGTGCTCGGGGGCCACCCGGGCCACGAAGGCCGGGGTGGAGGAGGTGGAGCTCCCGTGGTGGGGGGCCTTGACGACCGTGGCCCGCAGCCGCCCCTTCGCGCCGGCCGCGGCCAGCAGGGCGGCCTCTCCCGCCGCCTCGAGGTCTCCGGGGAGGAGGAAGGAGACCTCCCCCAGGGAGAGCCGCAGCACGAGGCTGTTGTCGTTGGTCGTGGCCAGCGGGTCCCAGGGGCCCTCGGGGTCGTCGCCCCGGGGCCAGAGGCAGTCGAGCTGCACCGGAGCCAGCTCGGGGAGGGGCTCGCGGCAGGCGAGGCGCAGCGAGGCCCCCCGCCGCCCGGCCAGGGCGGTGAGGGCCGCCAGGG
>JARGFU010000045.1 GCA_029210625.1 Deltaproteobacteria bacterium
GAGGCTCCAGTCTACCGTAGAATGGTGGCCTCGGGGCCTCACCAGGGGACCTGGGTGGTTCGTCGCTGCGAACTCGGCGTTCGCGGACGCACGGCGGCCCTTCGGGCCACCGGCTCTTGGGGCCTTCAGGGCTGCTCGTCCATCAGGAGGTCGTCGATGGAGGGGCCCTCGTCGAGGGCGCGGCCGGGCGGGCCTCTCGCTCCAAGGGTGACGCTGCCCCGGACCGGTGGAGTGGTGGCCAGGTGGAGGTGCACGAGGATGCGGCGGATCACCTTGGGGTCGGTGATCACGGCCAGGACCTCGACCCGGCCTCCGCACCTCTCGCAGGTCGTCACGTCGGCCCGGAAGACCCGCTTCAGGAGCTCGGCCCAGCCGAGTCTCCGGGGGCGGACCTCGATCGGAGCCTCGGTCTCCCTGCCCTGCTTCGCGATACTCGCCGGTGGCGCCTTCAGGGGGAGCGGGGGGTACCCGGGAGGAGACGGGGTCCGGTAGGGCAGCTCGGCCGTGGCCTTCGCCGCCAGGAGAGCCAGGGCGTGCCGGTGCTTCGAGTTGGGGGCGAAGACCCCGTGGTAGCGCACCAGATTCTGCCCCTTCGGGGGGACGAGGTTGGCCAGACGGCCCAGCAGCTCCAGCGGATCGAGGAGGAGGTGCGTGCGGCCGTCCGACAGGGGCTTACGCAGCCGATAGTAGAGCTCTCCCGCCGGCCCCTCCTCCAGACGGCCCTCCGCGAAGGGCGGGCGCAGCCCGTAGCGCAGGACGCGCTCGAGGCCATCCCGGTCGTGGGACTCGACCGCGACCCCGGCGTGGAGGCTGTAGCCGAGGTGAAATGCCGAGAGCCCCTTGCGCTCGAAGGGGTCGTCGTCGGGATCGAAGGCGACGAGCTGCTCGGAGATGGCGCGGCCCAGAGCGTGGCGTTCGGGATCGAGCTCGTCCTCGAGTTCGGGCTCCCAGGCGCCGAGGTCCTTCAGCTTCCTGCCGATCTTCCGCCAGAGCTTCCGCACCAGCACATCGAGGTCCTCGACCGTGGGCGGCCAGAGGCTGTGGAAGACGAGAGGCGCGGTGTCGGCCTCGCGGACGAAGACCCCGTCCGGGAGGAAGCTGTGGAAGTGCAGATTGAGATTGATGGCGTCGCCGAAGCGCTGGAGGCAGGTGACGGCGCCGCAGAGGGGGTTCTTCACGCCCTGGGCCCGAGCACGCTTTCGGAACCAGGCGTAGAGCGTCCGCACGAAGACCGCATGGACCGGTGCGACCAGCTCCCTGCGGGTGACCAGGAGGTAGCGCACGCGCTTCGGCAGGGAGAGCACCCACTGACGGTAGGGGGCCGGCGGCAGGACCCGGTCGACCAGGTGGGCGGCGGTCTCGTACATCCGGCGGCCGTTGCAGCTCGGACAGAGCCTTCCCTTGCACGAGAAGGGCAGGAGCTTGTCGTGACGGCACTGGCAGCACTGCAGTCGGGCGAAGCCGTTGGGGAGGAGGCCGCAAGCCAGGAAATCCTCGAAGGCCTGGACGACGTGGAAGGGGAGGTCGGGGCGCAGCTCCCGGAAGGCCGCGAGGTGGGTGCGCACCACGCGGTGGAGGAGGCCGAGGGCCGGGGCGCGGGGACGGTAGGGGTGCTCCGGCTCGGTGGGGGTGAGGCCACGCAAGGGGCGCCCGGCGCTTCATGGCGCGTGCCGCCCTACTCGGCCTCGTCATTTCGAGGGGTTCGAGGGTGTAGCCGGGGACCATCGGTCCGGGGGATGGACCACGGGTCCGTGAATGACCCCTACTCGATGGTCACGACGTGGTCGGCCACGTCGACCCGCTCGCCGGCCCGCACGAGCAGCTCGGTGATCGTACCGGCCCGGGGGGCCCGCAGGGTGGTCTCGAGCTTCATCGCCTCCAGGACCATGAGGGGGTCGCCCTCGGCCACCGGGACCCCGACCTTCGCCGCCACCGAGACGACGTTGCCGGGCATGGGCGCCCCGACCTGCCGCTCGTCGGTGGGATCGACCTTGGGGCGGCGGGCCTGATCAAGGCCGGCGCTGCGGTCCTCGACCAGGGTCGCCCGGGGCTGGCCGTTGAGGTTGAAGTGCACCTGCCGCATCCCGTCGGGCCGCAGCTCGGAGACCGCGGTGCGGAAGATGATCAGCGACTTGCCCGGCTCGATGTCGACCAGGATCTCGCGCCCCTCGGCCAGCCCGTAGAAGAAGGTGTCCGAGTCCAGCCGGCTGGTGTCGGCGTTGTCGGTCCGGTAGGCGAGGTAGTCCCTCACCACCTTGGGGTAGAGGGCGTAGGAGACCTCCAGGGCGTCGTCGATCGGACCCCCGTAGAGGCGCTCGAGCTCCTTGCGGGCCGCCGCGTAGTCGTAGGGCTCCATCCGGGCCGCCCGCATCTGGGTGGGGGCCGGACCGCAGGCCTCGCCGAGGACCCGCCGCCGCAGGCCGTCGGGGAAGCCTCCCTCGGGGATGCCGATGGCGCCGTCGAAGAAGCCGATGAGCGACTCGGGGAAGTCGTAGCTCTGCTCGCTCTCGAGGAGCTCCTTCACGGTCAGCTCCTGCTTCACCAGCCAGAGGGCGAAGTCACCGACCACCTTGGAGGAGGGCGTCACCTTGATGAGGTCGCCCAGGGCGAAGTTCACCTCGCGGTAGCGCTCGCGCACCTCCCCCCACTGCTCGGCCAGGCCCACGGCGAAGGCCTGGGGCTTGAGGTTCGAGTACTGCCCGCCGGGGATCTCGTGGGCGTAGATGTCGGTGGTGGAGGCCATCAGCCCGGACTCGAAGGGAGCGTAGGTGGTCCGCACCGCCTCCCAGTAGTCCGAGAGCTCCTGCAGATGATCGAGATCGAGCTGAGGGCAGCGGTCGCTCCCCTGCAGCGCGGCGACGATGGCGTTGAGGCTGGGCTGGGAGGTCAGGCCGCTCATCGAGGCGATGGCGCCGTCGATGACGTCCACCCCGGCCTCGGCGGCGGCGAGCATGGAGGCGACGCCGTTGCCCGCGGTGTCGTGGGTGTGGAAGTGGATCGGCAGGTCGGTCACCGACGCGATGGCCTCGACCACCGCCCGCGCCGCCCGGGGGCGGGCCAGGCCGGCCATGTCCTTGATGGCGATGATGTGGGCGCCGGCGGCCGTCACCTCCTCCGCCTTGCGCTTGTAGTAGTCGAGGTCGTAGAGGGGCCGGCTGGAGTCGAAGGGATCCGAGGTGAAGCAGACGCAGACCTCGGCGATCTTGCCGGCCTTGCGCACCTCGTCGATGGAGACCTTCATCGCCTCGAGCTGGTTGAAGCAGTCGAAGATCCGGAAGACGTCGATCCCCTCGCGCGCGGCCAGCTCGACGAAGCGCCGGACCACGTTCTCGGGGTAGTTGGCGTAGCCCACGGCGTTGCTGCCCCGCAGGAGCATCTGCAGGAGGGTGCCGGGCATCCTCTTGCGCAGGCGGCGCAGGCGCTCCCAGGGGTTCTCCTTCAGGAAGCGGAAGGCCACGTCGAAGGTCGCGCCGCCCCAGCACTCCACGCTGAAGGCGCCCTCGAGGCCGCCCGCCCCGAGGCGCTGGTCGGTCTGGGCGGCGACCCGCTCCATGTCGTAGGTGCGCATCCGGGTCGCGATGAGCGACTGGTGCGCGTCCCGGAAGGTGGTGTCGGTGACGAGCAGGCGCGAGGCCTCCTTCACCCGCCGGGCCACCGCCTCCGGGCCCTGGGCGTCGAGGAGCGCCTTGTAGGTCTCGCGCTTCCCGATCGGGAGCTCGGGCGGCAGGGTCGGCGTGACCCGCACCGCCGGCGGCGTCAGCGGGCCCTCGGAGGCGGGCGGCCCGTTGACGATGGTGTCGGCGAGGGCCCGCAGCACCCGCTCGGCCCGGTTGCGCCGGCGCGGGAACTCGAAGAGCGCCTTCGTCCGCTCGACGAAGCCGGTGTCGATCGTCCCGGCGAGGAACTGCGGGTGAGAGAGGATGTTGTCGACGAAGGGGATGTTGGTCTGCACGCCCCGGATCCGGAACTCCTCCAGGGAGCGGCGCAGCTTGCGGGCGGCCTCGGCGTGGGAGAGGGCGAAGGCCGAGACCTTCACCAGGAGGGAGTCGTAGTAGGGGGTGATGGCCGCCCCGGCGCCGGCGATGCCCACGTCGAGGCGGATGCCGGTGCCCGCGGCCGAGCGGTAGGCGCTGATGTGGCCGGTGTCCGGCGCGAAGCCGTTGCGGGGATCCTCGGTGGTGACCCGGGCCTGGATGGCCGCGCCCCGGTAGCCGATCTTCGAGGCGTCACCCAGGCCCAGCTCCTCGAGGCTGCGCCCCTCGGCCAGCCGGATCTGGGACTGGACGATGTCGACCCCGGTGATCATCTCGGTGATGGTGTGCTCGACCTGGAGCCGGGGGTTCACCTCGATGAAGTAGTAGCGCGTGGGGTCCTCGCCATCGACGAGGAACTCGACGGTGGCCGCGTTGGCCATGCCGGAGGCCTTCGCGATGTTCAGGGCCGAGGCGTAGAGCGCCTCCCGCACGGTCGGATCGAGCCCCACCGCCGGGGCGACCTCCACCACCTTCTGGTGGCGGCGCTGCACCGAGCAGTCGCGCTCGAAGAGGTGGATCAGGTTGCCCTGCCGGTCGCCGAGGATCTGCACCTCGATGTGCCGGGGGCGCTGCACCAGCTTCTCGAGGAAGAGCTCGCCCCGGCCGAAGGCCCCGAGGGCCTCGCGCTCGGCCGCGCCGTAGGCCTCCGCCAGCTCGGCCTCGGCGAAGACCTGCCGCATCCCCCGGCCGCCGCCGCCGTGAGCGGCCTTGAGCATCACCGGGTAGCCCACCCCGGCGGCGAAGGTCCGCGCCTCCTCCACGCTCGCCAGGGGCGCCTCGGTCCCGGGGATCACCGGCACCCCGGCCTCCACGGCCAGGTTGCGGGCGGTGACCTTGTCGCCCAGGGCGGCGATGGCGTCGGCGGGGGGGCCGATGAAGACGATCCCGGCCTCGTCGCAGGCGCGGGCGAAGGCGGCGTTCTCCGAGAGGAAGCCGTAGCCCGGGTGGATCGCATCGACGCCCCGCTCCAGCGCCAGCGCGAGGATGGCCTCCTGATCGAGGTACGCTCCCAGCGGCGCGCCCTGCCCGCCGATCTGCCAGGCCTCGTCGGCCTTGTAGCGGTGGAGGGAGAGGCGGTCCTCCCAGGCGTAGATGGCCACGGTGGAGAGATCCAGCTCGGTGGCGGCCCGGAAGATCCGGATCGCGATCTCACCCCGGTTGGCGACGAGCAGCTTCTTGAAGGGCGTTGCCATGGCCCCGGACCCTATCACCGGGGCGCCGAGGTCAGATCGCCGACTGGGTGATCGCCACCATCAGGCGGCCGCCCTCGTGCTTGAGCCCTCCGAAGAGGATCGAGGCGCCGTCCTTGATGTTGATGGTGGTGTCCACCACGCCCTCGATGACCACCTGGAGCTTCAGCTTGCCATCCTCGTCCCGGGAGAGCGGGGTGACGACCAGCCGGCGGTCGCCCGGAAGCTCGACCTGGCCGCTGGTGGCGAGCGGCAGCTTCATCTCCTGCGCCCGCAGGAGGATGTAGGACTTGAAGCCGAAGTCGGTCAGCTCCTTCTCGAGCTGCGCGAGGCGCTCGTCGACCTTCCCCTTCTTCTTCGAGGCGTGGATCACGTGGACCGTGACCTTCACCTCCTCCTGGGCCAGGGCCGAGAGGGGGGCGAGGAGGAAGGCGGTCGCCACGAGGGCGAGGAGGGCGCGGCGGCGCAGCATCAGGAGTCGTCCTCGGTGAGCCAGACGATGGTGACGTCGCTCTCGGTCTTGTAGACCACGGCCGAGCCCGACTCGAAGGAGAGATCCTCGATCTGCGTCGCGCCCCCCTTCAGCTGAAACGCCGGCATCGGGCCGATGTGGGAGCCAGGGGTGTTCAGGTAGAGCACCGAGCCGGCGCCGAGGACCACCATCACGGTGGCCGCGGCGGCGAAGGCCGGGTGGCCGGCGAGCCAGGCGACGAAGGTCGCCCAGAGGCCCGGCTGCTCCTCCCGGGTGTCCGCCGGGCGCTTCGCCCCCTGCTCTTCCGGGATCCGGGCCATCACCGCCGCCGAGAAGCCCTCGAAGTCGACCCCCTCCTCCCAGGCGTCCCCGGCCGAGGCGAGGGCGCCGTGGACCAGGGAGAAGCTCGCGAGGGCCTCGACGGCCTCGGGGTGCTCCTCGAGATAGGCCTCGACCTCGCGGGCCTCGGCCTCGGGCAGCTCACCGTCGAAGTAGGCGATCAGGCGCTGCTCGTTCTCGTTGAGGGGGTTCTCGCTCATGTCACAGGTTCGGACGCGTCCTAAGTAAGGAGATTCAGATCAAATTTCGGGATTCTTCAGGCCGTCTCCTTGGCCGGGTCGCCCTGCAGCCGGGCGAGCTCCTCGGGGGAGAGGTAGCTGGCCAGGATGGCCTGCATCTTCTTGCGGGCGTGGAAGAGCCGGCTCATCACCGTGCCCTTCTTGATCTCGAGGGTCTGGGCGAGCTCCTCGTAGGAGAGGCCCTCGATCTCGCGCAGGAGGAGGATCTCGCGGTGCTTCTCCGGCAGCTCGGCCAGGGCGGCGGCGATCTGCTCTCCCAGCTCGTGGCGCAGGGTCGCCTTGGCCGGGTTGGTGGCCGCCGCGGGCCGCCGCAGGCCCAGCTCGGAGGCCGTGTGGTCCTCCCGGGCCAGCCCGTCCTCGTACTCGACCTGCTCGCCCCGGTTGCGGCGGATCCGGTCGATGCAGAGGTTCGTGGTGATCCGGTAGAGCCAGGTGTAGAAGGCCGCGTCTCCCTTGAAGCGGTCGAGGTGCTGGTGCACCCGGACGAAGGCGTCCTGCGCCACGTCCATCGCGTCTTCCTGGTTCTTGAGCATCCCGTAGGCCAGCCGGAAGATCCGCCGCTGGTACTTGCGCACCAGGGCTTCGAACGCGTGCCGGTCCCCTGCCTGCGCCCGCGTCACCAGTTGCTTGTCGTCGAGCTCCATCCGCTCTCTTCGCCAGCCATGCCTGAAGGAGACAGCTCGACCGAGATCTTCGACGGTCGAGCAGGACCTGCATTCAAAAGAAATTTCCGGCCTGATTCCATGGGCTTGCGACCCATGTCCTCCAACCGGAGCACGATACCTCGACGCAGCCAGGGCCGGCAACCGGCGAGGGAGGTCTCCGCAAGGGGAGGCGGCGCCCCCGCTTGCCGTGGTATCTCGCATCCTCGGGATGGGAGTGCACGATCACCAGACGGCCGAGGAGCAGGCCCTGCCCCAGCAGGCGGACGAGCTGACCGCCCTGCCCTCGGTCGACGACCTCGGCGAGTACGTCGCCAAGGCTCCGGAGGAGGAGCTCTCGAACCTCCTGCGCCTCCTGCACCCGGCCGACGTCGCCGATCTGCTCGGGGAGATCGACCCCGAGGATCACTGGCCCCGGGTCCTGGAGCTGCTCCCCGAGCCCAGCCTGGCCCACGTGCTGGCCGAGGTCGAGGGCGGCGTCGAGGACGACCTGATCGAGTACCTCTCGAACGAGCGCCTGGCCGGCCTGATGTCCTACATGGACTCGGACGACGCCACCGACCTCCTGGCGCACTTCCCGGAGAAGGTCCGGACTCGCCTGGTCGCGGCCCTCAAGCGCTCCGAGCCCGAAGAGGGCGCCGCGGTCGAGCGCCTCCTGCAGTACGAGGAGGACACCGCCGGCGGCATCATGCAGGCCGAGCTCGCCGCCGTGCGCTCCAGCGCCACCGTGGGCGAGGCGATCGCGGTCATCCGCCGCCTGGACCCCGAAGATGGGGAACACCTCCACCGGATCTACATCACCGACGACACCGAGAGCCTCATGGGGCAGGTGCCCCTGGCGACCCTGGCCCTCACCGACGACTCGGTGAGCATCGCCTCGGTGATGCAGCCGGCGCAGTTCCGGGTCACCCCCGAGGTGGACCAGGAGGAGGTCGCGGCCCTCTTCGCCAAGTACGACCTGGTCACCCTGCCGGTGGTCGACGCGCAGGGGCGCCTCCTCGGCCGCATCGTCCACGACGACATCTTCGACGTCCTCGAGGCCGAGGCCGACGAGGACCTCATGCGGATGGTCGGCGCCTCGGAGGAGGACCTGGTCTACTCGGACCGGATCCTGAAGGTCTCGGCGATGCGCCTGCCCTGGCTGGCCGTGACCCTCCTGGGCACGGTGGCCACCGGCGTCCTGATCTCGATCTTCAAGGGCACCCTCGACGAGGTCCTGGCGCTGACCTTCTTCATCCCGGCCATCATGGGCATGGGCGGCAACGTGGGCATCCAGTCCAGCACCATCATCACCCGCGGCTTCGCCACCGGCCGCGTCGATGACGAGAACATCAACAAGGTGTTCCTCAAGGAGCTGCTGGTCGGCGTGACGATGGGGCTGGCCTGCGGGCTGCTGGTCGCCGGGGTGGCCTGGGTCTGGCAGGGCGATCCGATCCTGGGGGTGGTGGTGGGCCTGGCCATGGTCAGCTCCATGACCGCCGCGACGACCATCGGCACCCTGGCCCCGGCGACCTTCAAGCGGCTCAACATCGATCCCGCCATCGCCGCCGGCCCCTTCGTGACCACCGCCGTCGACCTCACCGGCATCGTGATCTACCTGGGCACGGCCACCCTCTTCCTCGAACTCCTGGTGCACGGCTAGGAGCGCGACGGTGGCGGCCCGCACAGCCCGCTCCCGGCCCCGAGGCCGCTTCCCCTGGGCGAAGCTCTCCGATCGGGATCTCCTCGAGTGGCCCATCAAGGAGCTCGGCCTCACCCTGGAGGGCACCTGGCTCGAGCCCCGGATCGAGAGCGTCAGCGCCGAGCTGGCGGAGCGGGGGCTGCGCCTGAAGCCCCACTTCTGGCTCTCCGACGAGTGGTTCTGCCCCGCCGGGGTCTCGGGGGTGGCCATCCCCTTCTACCTGGCCCACCCCCGGCTGATGCGCCTGGAGCGCTCGATGATGTTGGAGGTGGAGGGCGGCAACAAGCGCTGGTGCGACCGCCTGCTGCGGCACGAGCTGGGCCACGCCGTTCAACACGCCTAAGGGTTGCACCGGCGGCGGCGCTGGCGGCGACGCTACGAGGGCTGGCCGGCCCTGGAGAAGCTCGCGTACGTCGACGAGCTCATGGGCGAGCTGGCCGGCCGGGGCGTGCCCCACCCGAGCCGCAGGCGGGTCGAGCCGGCCCAGAAGAACCCCCTGACCCTGGCGGAGTTCTACCAGCGTCGCCAGGCCCACTACGGCCGCTCCTTCCCCAGCATCTACGACCGCGACCTGCTGCAGCTCTTCTCCGACGAGGAGCAGCACCGCCGCCGGCCCCGGGCCTCGGTCTTCCTGCGCCGCCACAAGAACACCCTGCGCAAGCGGATCAACCGCTGGACCGGCGAGAACCAGTACACCCTCGAGCAGGTCTTCCGGGACATGATCGGGCGCTGCCAGGAGCTGGGGCTCCACCTGCGCCACGGCCAGGAGGAGACCCTCACCGAGTTCGCGATCCTCCTCACCGTCCGGACCCTGCAGTACTTCTACGGACGCCCCCACAAGCACCCGCTATGAAGCGCCGGCGCATCCTGGCCCTCTGCCACCGCGAGATCCTCCCCCCGGAGGGCGCGACCGACGAGCTGGCCATCGGCCAGGTCTGGAAGATGGAGCACCACGTCCTCTCGGCGGTGCGCGAGCTGGGGCACGAGCTGGAGGTGCTCGGCATCGACGACGACCTGCGCCCGATCCGCGACGGGGTCGAGCGCTTCCAGCCCGACGTCGTCCTCAACCTCCTCGAGGCCTTCGCCGGCGAGGTGCTCTGGGACCAGAACGTCGTCTCCTACCTGGAGCTGCTGGGGGCCTCGTACACCGGCTGCGACCCCCGGGGCCTGGTGCTCTCCCGGGACAAGGCGCTCTCGAAGAAGCTCGCCGCCTGGCATCGGGTGCGGGTGCCGGACTTCTTCATCGTCCGCCGGGGCCGCAAGGTGCGCCGGCCCGCCCGGATGGGCTTCCCCCTCATCGTGAAGTCCCCCATCGACGACGCCTCCCTGGGGATCGCCAAGGCCTCGATCGTCCACGACGACGACGCGCTGGCCGCCCGCATCGACTTCATGCGGGAGCGCTGGGACATCGAGGTGATGGCCGAGGAGTTCATCCCCGGCCGCGAGCTCTACGTGGGGGTGCTGGGCAACGATCGGCTCACGGTCCTGCCCACCTGGGAGCTGGTCTTCGAGAAGAAGGCCGAGGATCAGCCGCTGATCGCCACCCGCAAGGCGAAGTGGGACGTGGCCTACCAGGAGAAGCTCGGCATCCAGAGTGGAGAGGCGCGCGACCTCCCCGAGGAGATCGCGCGGCGGCTGCCCCGGATCTGCCGCCGCCTCTACCGGGCGCTGGGCCTCTCGGGCTACGCCCGGCTGGACTTCCGCCTCTCGAAGGAGGGGGTCCTCTACTTCCTCGAGGCCAACCCCAACCCCGACATCTCCCGGGACGAGGATCTCGCGGTCTCCGCCGCGAGAGCCGGCCTACCCTACCCCCGCCTGATCCAACGCATCCTCGATCTCGGCCGTACGCGCTGAGGACTCTCCACCGGGTCGGCGAGGTCCGCGGTTGCGGAACACGTCGTCCGTCCTAGGTTGGGAATGGGTGCACGGTGCTCTCACCGTCGCAGGTCGAACACGGAGGGTCGGGCCGCCCTCCGATTTCACCAGCGAGGTTCTCCATGAGAGAGCAAGAGACCCCTGTCCCTCCCGCCACCCTGACCGGCGTGCTGCTGCGCCTCTACTGGATGCTCGGCGGCCAGATCGCCGCCATCGCCTGCCTCTTCATGATCATCCGGGACGACCCCTCCCTGCTCTCCCCGGTGAGCGTCGCCTTCTGGGCGCTGCTCGCGATGACGATCGTGGCGCGCTACGTCGACGTGACCCGCTTCGGCGGGCTGCGCACCGACGCGGTCACCCGCGCGACCCTCTCCGACGTGAAGCGCTTCGCGCTCGGCGCGGTGAGCCTGGGGGCCGCGGTGTGGACGGGCGCCCACTTCCTCTGATCGGGCGGCCCGCGGGACCGGCCAGGTTTACCCGGAGGGCGGGCCTCCTCTACAAGGAGGATCCCACTCACCGACACTCCTGGAGGGATTCCTCGATGGCCCGCCTCGCCCGCTCCCTTTCCGCCCTGCTCGTCGCCTCTGCCCTTCTCCTCACCGGCTGCTCCAAGAGCGTCGAGGGGGAGAGCAAGGCCTGGACCTCGAACAAGGCCGCCGCCGATCAGCTCGCGGTGCTCTACCCGGCCTTCAGCGCCCCCATCAAGGCGCGGATCGCCGAGGGCGAGAAGGCCTGGGCCGAGGCCGCCGGGATCGCCGACGAGAAGGCCAAGATCGAGAAGATGGCCGAGGCCAACAAGGCCGTCTCCGGGGGCTTCCTCGGGATCCTCAAGGGCCTCGAGCAGCGCACGACCAAGATCCGCCAGAACCTGGTGCGGGTCGGCGGCCTGACCTTCGACGAGGCCGACCGGATGTCCGCCAAGGCGGCCATCGACGACGGCAACCGCATCCTGACCGGCGTCGACGCGACCCTGAAGGCCGGCGCCCCGGACGTGAACGCCGCCACCGCGCTGCTCGAGAAGGTGAAGCGCGACCTCGACAGCGTCGAGAAGAACCTCTCGACCCTCGAGGCGAACTTCAAGCGGAAGCAGAAGGCCGCCGCCAACCTGCCCGCCCAGGCTCCGGCGGCCGTCCCCGCCGCAGGTGCCGCCGCGGGCGCCACCGCCGCTGGCGCGGCTGCGGGTGCTCCGGCTCCGGCCGGCGCCCCGGCGGCCGCTGGCACCGCCGCCCCCGCCGCGGCCGCGGCGCAGGCGTGGAAGTGCGAGTACTGCGACGCCACCAACGAGGGCACGGCCAAGGCCTGCAAGAACTGCGGCGCCCCCCACAACTGAGCCAGAGCGCCAAAAAAAGGCGAAGGCCGCGACCGAGTGGAGGACTCGGCCGCGGCCTTCTGCGGGGAGGAACACCCCGTCTTCTGCTGGCGTCGGAAGCGTGCGGAGGCGGCGCCCAGCCGGCGGAGCACAGCGGTCCTGTGCTCCACCGGCTCCAGCTGGGGGGTGTCGGGGGGAGCGGTGCTCCCCCCGACCAGTCAGCTGTCCATCCAGCCGTCGGGCCGCCCCTGCCGGTAGTAGCCGCGGAAGCGAATGCGGCCGTCCCGGAAGCGGGCGGTGAACCAGCCGTCCCTCACGCCGTTACGGAAGTAGCCCTTCTCGGCCACCTGCCCGCTCGGGAAGTAGCGGGTGAGGAAGCCATCGATGACCCCGTTGCGGTAGTAGGCCCGCAGGGAGACCTGGCCGTTCTCGTGGTAGCGGGTCATCCAGCCGTCGACCACGCCGCCGCGGAAGTAGGCCTGGAGGGCGACCCCGCCGTTGGGATGGCGCCACGTGACCCAGCCGTCGGTGGGCGAGGTCGGCGAGTAGATTTCGGTGCAGTGGCGCTGCGCCCTCGCCGGCTCGGCCGAGGGGACCAGGTCGATCCAGTGCCAGGGGTCCCCGGGGCAGGTGGTGACGGTGGTGGAGAAGCCCAGGGTGACCGGCGCCACGCGGGGGGCGGGCTGGGCCACGGCGAAGCCGTAGCTGTGCCGCTGCGCCCGCTGCCGGGCCAGCCACTGGCGCTCCAGCTCGCGCTGCCGCTCGAGCTCGGCCTCGGCCGCCCGTGCCCGCTGCCGGGCCCGGCGCGTGGCCTCCCGCTGGCGGGCGAGGCGCGCGGCCTCCCGCTGGCGGGCCGCCTCGGCCTCCTGGCGCTGGCGCTCGGCCTCCGCCCAGCGCTCGGCCTCGCGGGCCTGACGGCGACGCTCGCGCTCGCGCCACTCGCGCTGCTCTTCCCGGCGCTCCTCGCGCCCGGCCTCGCGTTGCTCGTCACGCTCGTCACGGTCGTCCCAGCGGTCCCGGTCGTTGCGGCCACGGGCGTTCCCCTGGCCGCGGGCCTGGCCATTGCCGGGCCTCTCCCGATCGGCTCGCTGCTCGGGGCGCTGGCCGCGGCCGCCAGCGCTCGCCACCGCCGGGAGGGCGAGGGCCGGTGCGACGAGGAGGGTCAGGAGGGCAAGATGTCGATGAGAGAGGTTCTTCATGGTCGGACTCCTTTTGCTGTCTGCAGAGTGCCGACGCGGGTGTAGGCAAAGGTATTCAAGGGCCCCGAGGCGGTAGGATGGAGCCATGCCTACCAAGGGGACCCTCTTCGCTCTCCTCTGCGTGATCCTCGCCGCTCCGGCCCCGGCCCGGGCGCAGAGCCTGATGGACCTGCTGACCAAGGGGCCGGTCGTCTCGGTCACCGAGAAGGAGGGGCGCTTCGAGAACGTGTTGGCGGTCCACCACATCCGGGCGCCGATCGAGACGGTCTGGGAGACCTGCATCGACTTCGAGCGCTACCCCGCCATCATGCCCAAGGTGGTGAGCGCCGAGGTGCAGCAGGTGAAACCGGGTGTCCTCGACGTACGCTTCGAGATCGAGGTGCCCGGGGTGAATCCCGTCTACACCAACCGCTACGAGCTCTCGAAGGCGCGCTGGCAGATCGCCGCCCGCTGGCTGAAGGGAGACCTGAAGGGCAGCTACAACCGCTGGCTGCTGGTGCCTCTCCAGGAGGACGAGACGCTCATCTACTACACGACCGCCTCGCGCAACTTCAACAAGATGGCCCAGGCCTTCGAGGACGATCAGCAGACCCTCACCGTGGGAGTGAACGTCTCCTCGGCGCTGGCGGTGGTGAAGGGGACGAAGATCGAGGCGGAGCGGAGGCACGCCGTGGCTGCGAAGCAGGGAGTGAAGGCGGCAGCGCCTGCCCCGCCGCGGGAGTAGCTGACGGCTGCGAGCTGCGAGCTACGAGCTTCGAGTTCGAAGCCCTCCGCTCGCAGCTCACGGCTCGTAGCCCGCAGCCCTCACTGACAGCCGTCACCGCACCACGGATCCCCGAGGTACGGCATCGCGGGGCACGAGGCGTCGGAATCGAGGCTCGACCCATCCGCCAGCACGCCGCAGGGATCGCAGCGATCCCCGAGCCCGTCGCCGTCGCGATCGGCCTGATCGGGATCGAAGATCCCGGGGCAGACGTCGCAGGCGTCCCCCACCCCGTCGCCCACCGGACCCTCGACCGAGGTGGTGAGCTGCATCGGGCTGCCATCCGGGTGGAGGAAGCGCAGGGCGTGCCCCCAGGCGCCGCCCACCTCGGTGACCTGGATCATCAGGCGGTGCCAGCCCTGCTCGAGCAAGAGATCGACCCGCTCGCGATCCGCCCCCACCCCGATGCAGCCGCGGAGCTGCCGGTGGACGAGGCGGCCGTCGACGTAGATCTGGCTGCTGTCGTCGCTACCGAAGGAGAAGCGCACGACGCGGTCGTCGGGCAGCTCGAACCAGAGCGAGGCGTAGCCGTGGACGTTGTCGAAGCCGGGATAGCGGCCGCTCCAGCCCAGGCCGTTGAAGACCGCCTGCCAGTCGTAGATCCCGTCCGCGTCGTCCACCGCCTCCCAGCGCCGGCCGTGGAGCTCGGCGCCCACCGTCGGCCGGCTGGCGTAGATCGCGTAGACGGCCGGCAGGGTGTCGCAGCCGCCGGTGCGGGACCAGGGGCCGAGGAAGAGCCAGCGGGTCGGGTAGCCGTCCGTCCGGGTGTCGAGGGTGGCCACCGGCCGGTCGGTGTCCTCCTGCCCGGGGTTGGCCACCAGAGGGCAGTTGTCCTCTCGATCGAGCCTTCCGTCGCGATCCGAGTCGGCGCAGGCCGTCCCGCACCCCGGATCGCTCGAGAAGGGGGCGACCATCGAGCAGAAGGGCGCCTCGTCCTGGGCGGGATCGGCGACGGACCAGCAGAGGTCGCAGGCGTCGGCCACTCCGTCCCCGTCGCTGTCGGCCGGGGGCGTCGCCTCGCAGGCGTCCCCCACCCCGTCGCCGTCGCAGTCCGAGCCGCTCTCCAGCAGGTCCGGGCAGACGTCACAGGCGTCCCCCCGCCCGTCGCGCAGCGGGAGGGTGCGCAGCGCCAGGTCGTCCACCCGCAGCCCGCTCATGTCGTCGGCCCACAGGCCGAAGGTGCCGCTGCGCCGGGCGACGTTCGCCCCGGTCAGGTAGGTCAGCGTGCCGGCCGCGAGGTAGTCGAGCCGCACCCAGATCGTCCCGGCGGCGCCCCGGATCTCCAGCGGCCGCCAGACGTCGTTGGCGAGCCCGCGGCTGTAGACCCGCACGCTGGAGAGGACGGTCAGGGTGCCGGCCACGCTCTGCTCGATGCGCAGGTCGAGGTCGTTGCCCGAGGCGTCCCCCCGCCAGTCGAGCACGACCCGGAGGAAGTCGGCCGGGGAGAGGTAGTCCAGGAAGACGCCCACCTCGCCGGTGCCGCCGGCCCGCAGCGAGAGGGCCAGCTGGAAGCGCTCGGCCAGGGTGCCGTTGCTCCACAGGACGCTGGCGTCGGCCGCGGCGGTGGACTGCTCGAGCACCCCGCTGGTGACCGCCCACCCGCCGCCGGTGGTGGTGAAGTCGGCGAGCTCGGTGCCGGCCTCGAAGTTCCAGCTCTCGAGCACCTCGACCAGGTAGTCGGAGTCCTCTTGCAGCGGATCGCTCACCTCGGGGCAGCGATCCCAGGCGTCCATCACGCCGTCGCCGTCGCCGTCGTCGCAGACGTCGCCGCAGAGGGGATCGCCGGCGTGAGGCCCGGCGGGGCAGTCGCCGTCCCGGTCGGCGCCGGTGGGATCGAAGACCCCCCGGCAGGTGTCCATCGCGTCGCAGATCCCGTCGAGGTCGGTGTCCTGGTTGCGCAGGTCCTCGTCGACGAGGCCGTCGCAGTCGTCGTCCACGCCGTTGCAGCTCTCGGCCTGCCCCGGGTGGACGGCGCTGGCGTCGTCGTCGCAGTCTCGCGCCGCCTGGGCGCAGCCGGGGGAGGCCGAGCCCGCCCGGGGGTAGCCGTCGCCATCGACGTCGGTGCAGGTGTCGCAGACGTCGCCGCAGGCCGGGTCCGCGGCGTGGGGGCCGGCCGGGCAGTCGCCGTCGCTGTCGAGGTTCGCCGGATCCCGCACGCCCCAGCAGAGGTCCTCGTCGTCGCAGGCGTTGTCGCCGTCGCTGTCGGAGGTGTTGCCCGGGCTGTCGTCGCAGTCGTCGCCGGGCGCGGCGCAGCCGCTCTGATCGTGGCCGGTCCGCCCCCAGCCGTCCCGATCGACGTCCAGGCAGGGGTCGGCGCAGTCGGGGATCAGGTCCGCGTCGAGGTCGGTGCAATCGGCGACGCAGGCGGCGTAGCGGTCGTCGCAGTCGTCCCCGAGGCAGGCCGCGCCGATGGCACCCCCACGCACCCCATAGCCGTCCCCGTCGCCGTCGATGCAGTCGTCGGCGCAGTCCGGGCCGTCCCCGTCGAAGTCGGTCACGCAGTCCGCCACGCAGGTGGGCGCGGTGTCGAGGCAGTCGTCGCCGCCGCTCTCGAGCGAGGCGTGGCCGTCCCCGTCGGCGTCCACCCCGTCCTCGCCGTCGCAGTTCTGATCGATTCCGTCGCCGACCGTGTCGGCGAGGCCGGGGTGCCGGCCCGCGTCCCCGTCGTCGCAGTCCAGGGCCCGATCCACCCAGCCGCTCCGGCCGACGCAGAGGGTCTGCGGCGGCGCGTCGTCGGCCCCGTAGCCGTCTCCGTCACCGTCGGGAAAGAGGCTGGCCTCGGGGAGCCCCTCGTCGGTGAGGCCGTCGAGGTCGTTGTCGAGGCCGTCGCAGACCTCCTCGCTGCCGCCGTCCCCCGCGGTGGAGGAGACGCACTCCCAGGTCACCCGGTCGCAGACCCAGCCCTCGACGCAGCGCCCCTCGGGGTCGCAGCTCCGGCCCTCCAGAGAGACCGTCTCGGGGAAGCAGGCCGCGGCGAAGAGGAGGAGAAGGAGGCCGGGCCCCGGCAGCAGGCCCCACCCCCTCGATCTGGTTCGGTGCGCCACCACGAAGGGCCCCAGCCTACCGCCAAAAGCAAGGCCCTGAACATCCTCCACCCGGCCCCGGCCTCTCCGGGCGGCAGTTGCAAATATGGCAAAATATCGAGTGTAGTTCTTGCAAAAGTGTCGTGATCCAGATCACCTGACCTCTCCGGAAAGGGGGGCGAACGAGCCATTCAAGTCACTGATATCACGCAATAAAATATTGTTTTGCAGATCTGGCACAGGTCCTGCCATTGCCTGCGGCCATGACGGCACGACACCTACGGGTTTTCACCAGCTTCCTCCTCGGCTCCACCCTCCTCCTCGGCGCCTGCACCGACGCCGGCTACGGCGAGGTGACCATCGAGCGGCGGGGCGAGGTGGCCGGCGACGTCGAGGCCGCCCTCTCCTCCCTGCCCCGGGCCGAGGTGGTCGTGCTCGACCTCGATGGCGTGCCGAAGTTCATCCGCGGTGACCTCGGGGTCGCCAGCGTCCGCGCCGCCGACGAGGCGACCGGCGGGCTCGGCCAGACCCTGGCTCAGATCGCCCCGGTGTTCCGCCTCGAGGCCGGAAGCCTCCAGCTCTCCCGCCGCCACCTCGACCGCGACGGCGACCTCCACCTGCGCTTCCGCCAGGTGCAGAACGGCCTCGAGGTCGTCGGCGGCGACCTCTCGGTGCACGTGACCGGCCAGGGCGTGGTCTACGCCGCCCACGGCACCGCCCGCAGCGACCTGGTCGCCTCGCCGGTGGCCTCCCTCCCGGGCGAGGAGGCCGTCTCCCGCGCCACCGCTCAGCTCGCCGGCGAGCAGCTCACCCTCGGCTTCCCCCGCCTGGTCTACCACCGCTCCCTGCAGGACGGTGAGATCCGGCTGGCCTACGAGACCACCGCGGCCGGCATGACCGACGAGGGCCTGCCGATCCGCGATCGCGTCTTCATCGACGCCCACGGCGGCGAGGTCCTCGCCCGCTACCCGCAGATCAAGACCGCCCGGAACCGGAAGATCTACGACGCCAACGACAACTACTCCCTGCCGGGCACCCGGGTGCGGATCGAGGGTCAGGGCGCCACCGGCGACGCCACCGCCGACGCCGCCTACGACAACCTCGGCGTGGCCTACGGCTGCCTCTCCACCCTCTTCGGGCGGGACTCCTACGACGGCAGCGGCGGCGCCCTGATCACCACCGTCCACTACGGCCGCAACTACAACAACGCCTACTGGAACGGCTCGCAGATGGTCTTCGGCGACGGCGACGGCAGCACCTTCGGCCCCCTGGCCCGCAGCCTCGACGTCTCGATCCACGAGATGGTCCACGGCGTGACCGAGCGCAGCTCGGACCTGGTCTACCAGGATCAGCCCGGCGCCCTGAACGAGGCCATGAGCGACATCCTCGCCGCCACCTGCGAGGCCTGGAACAAGGGCGGCGCGGACGCCAACACCTGGAAGCTCGGTGAGGACATCTGGACCCCCCGCACCGCCGGCGACGCCATGCGCTACATGGACGATCCCACCGCCGACGGGCAGAGCTACGACTGGTACCCCACCCGCTACACCGGCTCGGCCGACAACGGCGGCGTGCACCTGAACTCGGGCATCCCCAACCTCGCCTTCTACCTCCTCTCCCAGGGCGGCTCGCACCCCCGCGGGATGTCGTCGACCAGCGTGAGCGGCATCGGCGTCGAGGCGGCCGGCAAGATCTTCTACCGGGCCAACGAGCTCTACCTGACCTCCTACGCCAGCTTCGAGGACGCCCGGGCCGCCACCGCCCAGGCCGCCGCGGACCTCTACGGCACCTCCGCCGTGAGCGCCGTGCACCAGGCCTGGACCGCCGTGGGCGTCCCCGGCGCGCCGACCACCCCGACCCCCTCCCCCACGCCGGCGCCCACCCCCACGGACACCGTCCTCCAGAGCGGCCAGCCCGTCTCCGGCCTCTCGGCCGCCAAGAACGGTGAGCTCCACTTCAGCGTCGAGGTGCCCGCCGGCGCCTCCAACCTGACGGTGCAGATCGCCGGCGGCAGCGGCGACGCCGACCTCTACGTCCGGCGCGGCGCGGCCCCGACCACCAGCAGCTACGACTTCCGCCCCTACCTCCAGGGCAACGCCGAGACCGTCGAGGTCGCGAACCCCACCTCCGGCACCTGGTACGTGATGGTCCGGGCCTACGCGGCCTTCTCCGGGCTCGAGCTGGTCGCGGTGGTCGAGTCCGCCCAGACCACCCCCGCCCCCACGCCCGCCCCGACCCCGGCCGATGACGAGCTGCAGAACGGCACGACCCGCACCGGCCTCTCGGCGGCCAAGAACGCCCAGCTGGCCTACAGCTTCGAGCTCCCCGCCGGCGTGACCCAGCTCGACATCGCGATGGCGGGCGGCAGCGGCGACGCCGACCTCTACGTCCGCCACGGCGCGGCCCCCACCACCAGCACCTGGGACTTCCGCCCCTACAAGAACGGCAACACCGAGTCGGTGACCGTCGAGAACCCGGCCGCGGGCACCTGGTACGTGATGGTCCACGCCTACGCCGCCTTCTCCGGCCTGAACCTCACCGCCTCCTGGAGCGAGGGCGGCGCCGACTCCGGCAGCGGCGGCGGCGGCTCGGGCAACCTCGCCGAGCAGGAGCCCAACGACACCACCAGCGGCGCGCAGCTCCTGGGCAGCAGCGCGACGGTCACCGGCACCATCGGCAGCAGCACCGACCGGGACATCTTCCGGGTCGACGCCTCGGGCGTCCTCACCCTCGGGCTGCAGGTGCCCTCGGGCAAGGACTACGACCTCGAGCTCTACGACCTCCAGGGCAACTTCGTGGCCCGCAGCAACAAGGGCGCCGGCCTGGCCGAGTCGATCCAGGTGTCGGCCGGCAGCGGCACGGGCTACTACGTGGTGGTCTTCGGCTACAACTCCGCGTTCAGCACCTCGGCCACCTACGCCCTGCAGGTGAGCTGGTAGCACCGGAATCCGGGGATCTGTGCTCTAAGGAGTGGGCATTTCCGGCGCCCCCCGGGGGTTCACCCCCCCGGACTGGCCGGATGAGGGCCTCTGGCCCCATCATGCCCCTCCCTCCAGATGCCACCGACTCCCCCCCAGAGCCCGCCCGGCCGGCCCTCCGGCACGGGCTCCCGGCGTGATACCGCCGCGGGCTTCGCGCCCCTGCGGCGGCTGATCGATCGCGCCCGGCGGCGCGCCCTGGCCCTGGGGGCCGGCACGACCCTGGCGGCCCTCCTCTGCGTGGGCCTGATGCTCTCCCTGCCGGTGGCCTTCGTCCTCGGCAACGCGGACCTCGAGGAGGTCCATGGCCTCTTCTGGCTGCAGCAGAGCACCCTGGGCCTGCTCTTCCTCGCCTCCCTCGCGGCCCTCACCGCCTTCTTCTTCCTCCACTGGCGGCGCCTCGCCACCGACGGTCAGCTCGCCCTGCGCCTCGAGCGGCGCCTGGACGAGGGCGCCGGCCTCTCGAGCGCGGTGGAGTTCCACTCGGCCCTCCACCCCGAGGAGCCCGCGGGCGAGGAAGCGCCGACCCGGCCGGGGGTGGGGTACTCCGAGCTGCTGGCCGAGGCCCACATCGAGACGGTCGCCCGGCGACTGGAGCAGGCGCCCCTCGAGAAGGCCTTCCCCGCCCAGAGCCTGGGGCGGGCGGCCGGCGCCCTGGCCCTGCTGGCCGCGGCGGCCCTGGTCGCCCTCCTCCTGCCGGGCAGCCCGGTGGCCCGGGGCTACCAGCGCCTCTTCTCCCTCGAGCGCGGCATCGGCCTCCTCGGCAAGGGGGGCGCGAGCGCGGTGCCCGAGCTGATCACCGGCGACGTCTCGCTGACCTACCACTACCCGGCCTACACCCGGCGGCCCTCCCGTACGGTGAGCGGCACCGGCGGGGAGATCACCGCCCTGCCCGGCACCGAGGTGGAGATCCGCACCACCGCCGACCGCGAGGTCGAGGCCGCGGCGCTCCTGGTGGGCGAGAGCCGCTTCCCCCTCGAGGTGAGCGCGGGGCGCTCCCTGCGGGGCAAGCTGCTGGTGCGCGAGCCCGGCGAGTACCGCTTCGCCTTCCTCGACGATCGCGGCCGCATCGAGGCCGAGGGGGCGCCCCACCGGATCGCGGTGGAGCCGGACGCCTGGCCGGAGGCCGAGCTGAAGCTCGTCGACCGCGAGTCGGACGAGCACCAGGAGATCGATCGCGACGAGGTCCTGCCCCTGCAGTGGGAGGTGGAGGACGACTTCGGGGTGGGGGAGGTCGCGCTGGTCTGGCGCATCCGGGGCGGCCAGGAGAAGCGCCGGATCCTCACCGATCTCGAGGAGCGGCCCGGCGGCGACGGCAGCCTGCGCTGGGAGCTCGCGACCCTGCGCCTCTCCGCCGGCGAGACGGTGACGGTCCACCTCGAGGTCACCGACAACGACGTGGTCAGCGGCCCCAAGGTCGGCCGCTCGCGCAGCTACACCCTGGAGGTCTTCTCCAAGGTCGCGCACCACCGGGCGCTCATCGAGCAGATCGAGCAGGCCTGGAGGCAGCTCATCGCCACTCTCGCCGATCACCTCGAGGGCCCCTGCGATCCCGAGGCTGCCCTCACCGGTCAGGCGCTCAACGGCGAGGTCGAGCGGATGCGCGCCCTCGTCACTGGCCTGAACACCCTCATCGCGGACCTCAAGGAGCTCGAGGGCTCCCTCGCCTCCGACCCCCTCGGCCCGGAGGCCCTGCAGAAGGCCCTGCGGAACATCTTCATCGGCATCCAGCGCGAGACCGGCCGCCTGGAGGCGGCCCTGCACCAGCTCGAGACCCGCCTGGGGCTCGAAGCCTCGCGCCTGCGCCCGATGGCCAGCCACCTCGCCCGCAGTCAGGAGCGGGTGGTGATCGAGCTGGAGAAGGACGTGATCTTCCTGGAGGACCTCCTCGACCGGGAGCGGATGCAGGCCCTCAAGGAGATCACCCAGGCCCTGCAGGAGAGCAAGCGCCGCCTCGAGTCGCTGGTGGATCAGCTCAAGGAGAACCCCAGCGAGGAGGTCCGCCAGGAGATCGGGGAGGAGATCGCCCGGCTCAAGGAGCGGATCTTCGAGCTGATGCGGCGGATGCAGGAGCTGGCCAAGTCCATCCGGGACGAGAACCTCAACCAGGAGGCCATGCAGCAGATCCAGGAGAACCAGGATCTGCTCTCCCAGCTCGACGACCTGCAGAAGCTGATCAACGAAGGGAAGCTCGAGGAGGCCCTGGCCCAGCTACAGAAGATGAGCGAGCAGCTCGACGAGCTGATGCAGCGCTTCGAGAAGGGCGAGCAGTCGGTCGGCGGCGAGAAGTACGAGGAGCTGATGCGGGAGATGAACGCCTTCCGCGACGAGCTCGAGCGGCTGCGCCACGACCAGGACGAGCTCCTCGAGGAGAGCCGGGGCCTCAAGGAGCGCTACCAGAAGGAGCTCGAGAAGAGGGTCACGGGCAAGCTCGACGAGCTGGCGAAGCGCCTGAAGGCGAAGGCCGAGGCGGCGAAGAAGAAGCTCGAGGAGATGCCGCCCGAGATCCAGGACGCCGTGGTGGGGCTCTACGACCGGGAGACCCTCGACCAGGCCGCGAGCCGGCTGGAGGAGACCCGGATGCTCCTCGAGGCCCGGGACTTCGACGAGGCGCTCAAGACGGCCCAGGAGGCCCTCCGCAACGTCGCCACGGTGCGGGGCCTCTTCCAGGACGCCCGCCGGGACAAGCGGCTGCTGCGCCGGATGCTCCCGCCGCAGGTCGGCCTCTCCCCCGAGGAGCTGGAGAAGGCCCTGAAGGAGGGCGACGGCCGGGTCGACGAGGCCCACCAGCTCTCCCGGGAGCTGGTCGAGGAGCTCGAGCAGCTCTTCCCCGATCCCCGGGAGGTCTTCGGCAAGCAGGAGCAGCAGCGCCTGAGTCAGATGGGGCGCGAGCAGGACGGCCTGCGGCAGCGCGCCTCGAAGCTCGGGCAGCAGATGCGCAGCATCGCCGAGAAGGCTCCGATCTTCTCTCCGGAGATGGAGCAGACCCTGCGCGAGGGCCAGCGGCACATGTCCGAGGCCAGCCAGCGCCTCTCCCAGAGCGACGCTCGCCGGGCGACCGGGCAGGAGCAGGCGGCCGCCGAGCGCCTCTCCGAGCTCGGGGAGCAGCTCGAGGAGGCGATGAAGCAGCAGGGCGAGTCGGGGATGCCCATCCCCATGAGCTCCAGCAACAGCTCGGGCGGGCGGATGACCCGCAGCGAGCCGGTGGAGATCCCCGACGCCGAGGCCTACAAGGCGCCCGAGGCCTTCCGCAAGGAGCTCCTCGAGGCCATGAAGGAGGGCGCCCCGGACCGCTACCAGGACCAGGTGAAGCGCTACTACGAGGAGCTGGTGCGATGAGGCGCGCGCTCCGATCCCTCCTCCTGCTGGGCCTGCTCCTGCCCCTCGCGCTGCCGGCGCCCGGCGGGGCCGCCCCGGGCGTCACCGGCGACACCCTGCGGCGGATCGAGCAGCGCGTCCGGCTCGCCGAGCACCTCTTCGACACCTGGCAGTTCGACGCGGCCGTCAGCGAGGCGGAAGGCCTCTACCGCGAGCACCCGGGCCTGCCGCCGGTGCAGCGCATCGCCGGCATCGCCAAGTTCCACCGCCAGGACTACGACGGCGCCATCGCGCTGCTCGAGCGCGCGGGCGCCGGACGGCCGGAGGGCGTCCCCCCCGATCCGATGCTCGTGCGGGCCCGGGACACCCGGGAGATCACCCGCGACTACCGCAGCTACCGCAGCGATCACTTCGAGCTGCGGGTGCCGGCCGGGGTCGACGAGGTGCTCCCGCGCTACGCCCTGCCCGCCCTGGAGCAGGCCTGGAAGAACGTCGGCGACGACTTCGGCTACCACCCCGAGGTGCCGATCGTGGTCGAGGCCTACGAGCGCCCGACCGATCTCTCCGCCGCGTCGGGCCTCTCCACCGAGGCGATCAAGACCAGCGGCACCATCGCGATCTGCAAGTACAACAAGCTGATGTTCACCTCCCCCAAGGCGCTGCTGCGGGGCTACGAGTGGCTGGACACCCTCTCCCACGAGTACGTGCACTACGTGATCTCGCGGGTCTCGAAGAACACGGTGCCGATCTGGCTCCACGAGGGGATCGCCAAGTACGAGGAGACCCGCTGGAGCGGCAGCGCCGGCCAGGCCCTCTCCCCCTCGTCCGAGCGGCTCCTCGCCGAGGCGGTCGCGGGCAAGCGCAAGTACATCACCTTCGAGGAGATGAGCCCCTCGATGGCCCTCCTGCCGAGCCAGGAGGCCACCGCCCTGGCCTTCGCCGAGGTCTTCTCCCTGATCCAGTACCTGGTCGAGGCGCGCGGCGGCTACCCGAAGCTGCGGGAGCTCATCGGCCTGCTCACCGAGGGCCAGGACGACCGCAGCGCGGTGCGCCAGGTCCTCGGCCAGACCTTCGAGCAGCTGCAGCGCGACTGGAAGCTCTGGCTGAAGGAGCGGCCGATGAAGGCCCGCCCGGGCGTCCACGACACCGACCTCACCTTCAAGGAGGACGTGAAGGGGAAGGTGGCCGAGTCGGCCGAGGAGGAGGGCGATCCCACCGGCGAGCTTCAGTCGAAGGAGGCGAAGCGCTTCGCCCACCTCGGCGAGCTCCTGCGCATCGAGGGCCGGCCCAAGGCAGCGGTCGTCGAGTACGAGAAGGCCTACGGGCTCGCCGGCCCGGTGGCCGTGCACCTGGCCAACAAGCTGGGCCGGACCCACACCGCCCTGGGCAACCTGGCGCGGGCCGAGGAGATCCTGGAGGAGGCCCGCGAGGCCTCGCCGGCCCTGGTGACGACCCACGTGAACCTCGGGCGCCTCTACCTCGGCGCCAAGCGCTGGGACGAGGCCCTGGCGAGCTACCGCCGGGCCACCGAGATCAACCCCTTCGATCCGGAGGTCCACCGGGCCCTCTCGATGATCCACACCCACCGCGGGGAGGGAGACGACGTCCGCGCCGAGCTGGCCGCCTTCGAGCTCACCCGCACCCGCATCGAGACCCTGCGGCGGCAGCGCTCGCAGAAGCAGGTGGCGGACGAGGAGCTGGGCTTCCTCTCGATCCACACCACCCCCTGGGCGGAGGTGCGCATCGACGGCAAGAGCGAGGGGCTGACCACGCCGATCTTCCGCCGGCCGCTGCCCCCGGGAGAGCACGCGCTGGTCTTCCGCATCGGCGGCCGGAAGGTCGGCGAGCAGAAGGTGACAATCGAGACCGCACGGCTCGCGACGGTGGAGCTGAAGCTCGATCCCGAGGCCGGGGAAGAGGAGACGGAATGAGCGACACTCTCGGCGCCCTGCTGCGCCTGCTCGAGCTGGAGACCCTCGAGGCGGACCTCTTCCGCGGTCAGAGCCAGGATCTGGGCTTCGGCGCGCTCTTCGGCGGGCAGGTGCTGGGACAGGCGCTCTCGGCCGCCACCCGCACCGTGGCGAGCGATCGCTGCGCCCACAGCCTGCACGGCTACTTCCTGCGCGCCGGCGACGCGAGCCACCCCATCGTCTACCAGGTCGAGCGGATCCGGGACGGCAAGAGCTTCGCCACCCGGCGGGTGGTGGCGGTGCAGCACGGCCGGCCGATCTTCAACCTCTCCGCCTCCTTCCAGGTGCACGAGCCGGGCTTCGACCACCAGGACGAGGCGCCGGAGGGGATCGCCGGACCCGAGGGCCTGCTCTCGGATCACGAGCGGCTCCTGAAGCACGCCGAGCACATCCCGGAGCCCCTGCGGGAGAAGCTGCTGGTGGACCGGCCGGTGGAGGTCCGGGAGGTCGATCCGGTGGATCCCTTCGCGCCGCGCAAGCGTCCTCCCTTCAAGGCGATGTGGATGCGGGCCGGGGGAGAGCTGCCCGACGATCCCGCCGTCCATCGCTACCTCCTGGCCTACGCCTCGGACTTCGGCCTGGTGGGGGCCGCCCTCTATCCCCACGCTCACACCTGGTGGGAGCGCGAGATGCAGGTGGCCAGCATCGACCACGCGATGTGGTTCCACCGCCCGGTGCGCATGGACGGCTGGCTGCTCTACGTGATGGACAGCCCCAGCGCCGCCGGGGGCCGGGGCCTGGCCCGCGGGAGGATCTTCCAGGACGGAGTGCTCGTCGCCTCCACCGCCCAGGAGGGGCTCATCCGCTGGCGCGGGGACTGGCCGCCGCCCGCGCGGGACTGATCGCCTCAGGGGGCCGGCGCCTCGATCGGGCCCTGCCGGCCCGGGGGCAGGCCTGGCCGCTCGACCATGCAGTCGAGCTGATCGTGGCGCAGGTGGTGGAGCCAGGTGCTCTCGCCGTGCTCGGCGATGAGCGCGTCGAGGGCCTCGGCCGCCTCGTCGTACCTCCAGTCGAAGGTGAGCGCGCTCACCCGGGAGAGCTCCCGGGCAAGGGAGCGCCGCCGCTCGAGCAGGGTGCGGTCCTCCGGGCTCACCTCCCCCTTCAGGTAGGGCAGGAGCGAGGTCGAGAGCGCCCAGAGGGCGTCGCGGTCGTGAGGCCGCCCCTCGAAGGAGAGGTAGTACTCCACCGCAGGGTGATCGTCGGTGATGGGCTCCACCTCCCGGGTCCACTCCCGCATCCCCTCGGCGTCGAGGACGAAGGTCGAGAGCAGATCGTGGACGTCGTCGAGGCCCGCCTCCCGCAGGGAGGCCTTCAGCTCCGGCCGCGCGAAGGCCTCGCGCCAGCGCTCGAGATCGATCTCCAGGGGCGCGTCCGAGGCGAGGTAGACCGCCTCGTCGCGGGCCGGGATCCAGAGGGTGACGTACTCGAAGTTGTCGACGAGGCTGCGGGCGAGCCTGCGGTTGATCTCGTCGGACTGCTCCTGCAGGGGCACCCACTGGGTCAGGCGCCCCCCGGGGGAGAGGTGGCGCTTGGCCAGCCGGTAGAACTCGCTGCTGTAGAGGTTCACGATCCCCGGCGCCTCGGGCGGCGGGGGCTCGAAGGAGATCACGTCCCAGCGCGCCTCCTCGGGGGCGGCGGCGAGGAAGTGGCGGCCGTCGTCGATCACCACCCGCGCGCGCGGATCGGAGAGCACCCGGTGGTTGAAGTCCTCGAAGAAGCGATCCGCCTCGACGACGTCGCGGTTCACGTCGACGATGGTCAGCCCCTCGAGCTCGGGGTGGAGGGTCGCCGTCCCCGCGGTGATGCCCGTACCGAAGCAGACCACCAGGGCCTGGCGCGTGGGTGGCCCGGTGAGCGCCGCGAGGTTCAGGAGCGAGGTCATGTAGCGCCGGGAGTAGAGGATGGTGCTGGCGTAGGACATCGAGGCGTAGCGCACCTGCCGGTGGCGGTAGGGGTGCTCGCGGCAGTGATCGGGGCAGGGCCGCGAGCGGCAGACGGCGTCGGCGCTGTACTCGATCACCGCGATGGTGCCGTCGCGCCCCTCGACCACGTCGAGGACCTCGCCCAGGCGGGTCTCGGCGTAGGAGCGGAGGAAGGTGCCCGGCGGCAGGAGGAAGGCGGCGAGCAGCACCAGGCCCGCCGCGACCCTCGTGAGCCGGCGCTGCCGCGGCGCCACCTCGGCATCGAGGCCCTGGATGAAGAGCGCCAGGGCCGCCCCGAGGAGGGCCAGGAGGACGAAGGTCCACTGGGTCCCGATCAGGGGCACGAGCACGAAGCCGACGCCGAGGCTGCCGGCGATCCCCCCGAGGGTGTTGAGGGAGTAGAGCCAGCCCACCTGCCGCCCGACCTGCGAGAGGTGGGTGGCCGTCGCCTGCACCACCAGGGGGAAGCCCACCCCGATGATCGAGGCGGGCACGAGCAGGATCGCCAGCGCCTGCACCCAGAGGGCCAGGAGCGGCGAGCCGAGGGCGCCGGTGAGGAAGAAGTCGATGGTCTTGCCGTTGGTCAGCAGGGCCAGGGTGACGAGCCCGGCCAGGGCCTGGAGGACCTGCGCGGTGGCCAGGATCGACAGGTCGCGCCGCTTCGGCTGCAGCCAGAGGGCGTAGACGGCCGCCCCGATCACCAGGCCCAGGAGGAAGGTCGAGAGCAGCGCCGTGAAGGCGTAGACGCTCGAGTGCACGAAGAGGCCGAGGGAGCGGAACCAGAGCACCTCGTAGGCGATGGAGAGGAACCCCGTCAGCGCGAAGACGCCGATCAGCGTGCGCCGCTGCCGGTCACCCAGCATGGCTGTCGGCGTCGACTCCTCCACGCCGTCCCCGTCTCCGTCCCCGTCCCCGTCCTCTCCCGGCCGCCCCAGGAAGTGCAGCACGAACGCCGACGCCGCCGCCACGAAGTTCACGACCGCCGCCACCCAGGCCGTCCCGGTCAGGCCGAGGGAGGGGATCGCCCAGAAGCCCGCCAGGGAGCAGCCCGCCGCCGCCCCCAGGGTGTTCAGGGCGTAGAGCCCGGTGAAGTGCCGGCCGAGGTCGGGCAGGCTGCGGGCCACCCAGCGGGTGAGGATCGGCAGGGTCGCCCCCATCGCGACGGTCGGCGGGAGGAGGAGGAGGGCCGAGAGGAGGATGCGCAGGCCGCCCGGCGAGCCGGCGATGGCCAGGGCCACCCCCTCGCTGGCCGAGAGGGCCGAGAGCAGCTCGGTGAGGGCCACCCCGAA